>NZ_JBOHKS010000072.1:0-5986 GCF_050729195.1 Hypericibacter sp. | reverse complement strand
CTGGTCGATCCAGTTCTCGATCAGGCTCGCCGTCGCCACATCCTCGGCCTCGTCGCACAGGTCATGGACGGCGCGCATGCTGGCGACCAATGCCAGATTGTCCTCACGCAACTCGGCCAGCATCCCGGACGGGTCGACATAATCCGCATTGTTGTCCTTCAGCCGCTGCAACCGCGCGATATGGCCGATCGAGCGAATGGTCGTGCCGCCGATCTTGCGCACGCGTTCCGCGATATCGTCGGTCATCGCATAGACCTCGCCCGCCTGGTCATCCAGCAGCAGGTGGTAATCCCGGAAATGCGGGCCGCTGACATGCCAGTGGAAATTCTTGGTCTTGAAGTAAAGGACAAAAACGTCCGCCAGCAGCGCGTTCAGTCCGCCGCTGATGTCCCGAATCTCGTTCGATCCAAAACTCGAGGGCGTCGCCAACGGCGCCTTCCGACGCGTCGCCGCATCAGGCCCCTTGCTCGCCGTATCCTTGGCTTTCGCCATTTCAGTCTCCTTGTTCTTTGTTTGACGCAACTTCACCGGAACGCAACGCGACAGGCGTCAACTGGTTCCGTCGTGCTGCGGATTTCAACCCCATTCCCGTCCCCTGGGAACTCACCCATCGTCAGGGATAAGTGGCCTGGCCGTACTTCTTTGCCATGTCGTCGATGACGGCGTCGATGCTCTGCGCCTGATCCGCGCTTGTCTTGAAGAATTTCACTTCCAAACGCGAATTCACCCGCATGCTCGACGTCTTGCGTTCGTAATAGTCTCCGGGTCCGTAATAGTCATAAGGATAGTCGCCGGGGAACCAGGGAACCGGTCCGAACCCGCCCGGATAGCGCCGGTAGCCATAGCCATAGAAGCCATAGCCATAGAACCCCGGCTGATAGGTACGCTGGACGTTCGTATCCACGTCGGTGTCGGTGTGCTCGTCGACGAGCTTCAGCGCCGAGAAGCCCTGCTCGCGGCCGAGCTGGGCGGCGCGCCAGAAGGCGAGGTCATGGGCCTTCGCTTTCGCCGCCACGATGTCGGCGTCGGCGTCGGAACGGCTGGCCGAGACCTTGAGCCGGGGCGTCAGGTAGCTGACCTGATACTGGTCCGGTTCCAGCATGACTTCCGAATAGCCGTAATTGCCGTTCACGCCGATCGGAACCATGGCCGGCTTCGGCGGAGACGGCGCCGTGCTGCAGGCAGCGAGCAACAGGACCGTGAGCGCAAGCGCCATCAGGCCGGGCCGGGGCATCATCGCCGCCAGAATGCGCGACCCGCGACGAAGGAACGAAAACGAGATCACGGGCGATAACTTCTGCGTGAGGCTGTGGATGAACATGCTCCCTCAAGCCGTTGTCGCGGACAGCGAGCGCGGGATGTCATTGGTTACCGGCCTGTGCCTACTAGGTCCCGCGGAAACGATCGTCTACCCTCGGTCGGCCTGCCTCGAACGGGGCGAGCAGCATTTTCATAGGTCCTCATCCACAGGGAGAGTTGTGCATGAGCCGGAAGTCTTGGATCGCCTTCGGCGCCGCTACCATCGTTGCCATCGGCATCGGTGTTGTCCAGAGCACCCACAGCATTGCCGATTCTCCCGTCATCGCTCAGCGCCGGGCGCTCATGAAGGAAATGGGCAAGCAGATGGGGATCATCAACGACTTCCTGCAAAAAGGCACAGGGACCGCCGCGGACGCGACGGCCGCCGCCAACCTGATTCAAGCGGATTCCACCAAGATCCCCGGCTTGTTCCCGCAAGGCACCAGCCTGAACGACAATGTCGGCGAGACCGGCGCCAAGCCCGATATCTGGGCCAATTTCGAGGACTTCAAGCAGCATGCCGAGCATCTCGGCGCCCTGGCGACCGCGACCGCGGCGGCGATCCCGCTCGGCGAGAACACGGCGAGCGCGGATGCCTTCGCCAATATGGGCAAGGACGGTTGCGGCGCCTGCCATCAGACCTACCGGCAAAAGCTGAACTGACGTCCGCTCTATCCCAATCTCTTGACGTGCAATGAGATTTTCGGGCCCGCCCCAATCTGGGCGGACCCGTTCTCCTGTCAGCGCCACAGCGCCGACGGGCTGTTCAACACGTCCGGATTGAGGGCGAGGCAATAACCGCCATCGGACTGCATTTTCCGGCAGGCCGCCTTGGCCTCGTCCTGTCCCAGCCCCACCACCAGGGCCGCCCAGCGATAGGTGCCTTCCTGCTGGCGCCGGATGATCGCCGGCTGGCCATGTTTGAGAACCGCCTGCAGGGCCTTGCGTGCCCGGTCCACGGTGTTGCGGGCCGCTCCCTGATCCGGGAAGGCCCCGAAGATCACGGCCCAACCAGGCAGCTTGCTGCTGCCGCCTTCGAGCGAAGCGCTGGGCAGGGTGCTGCATTCGGCCGAGGAGAGCTGGCGCGGCGCGTCCTGCGTGTCGCCATCCGGCATGGCGACAAGGTCGGGAAAGGACGGCAGCACGGGCGTCTGGAACCCGGCATCGAGCAACCGCGCCATCTCGCCATTCCGCTCGCCGCTGGAGCGACCGCCCAACACCACCCCGATCAGGCGCCGTCCCTCGCGCAGGGCCGAGCCCACCAGGTTGTAGCCCGAGGCGCAGGTGAAGCCGGTCTTGAGCCCGTCGGCCCCCTGATAGGCGCTGAGCAGGCCGTTATAGGTCGTCAAGGTGCGGCCGCCCCATTGCAGACTGGTGCTGGCGAAGATCGGATAGCGCTCGGGGAAGTCGGTCATCAGCGCCCGCGCCAGGATCGCCATGTCGCGCGCCGTCGTCACCTGGCCATCGTCGGGCAGGCCGGTGGCGTTGTGGAACACGGTCCGCGTCATGCCGAGCTCGCGCGCCTTCATCGTCATCATGGCGGCGAAGGCGTCCTCGGTGCCGGCGATCCGCTCTCCCAATAGTACGGCGGCGTCGTTGGCCGAGCGGACGATCACGGCCTTGATCGCCTGGGCGACGGTGATGTTCTTGCCCTCGCGCAGCCCCAGCTTGGTTTCCGGCTGGGCGGCGGCGGTCGGCGAGATCAGGAGAGATTCGTCGAGGGAGATCTGACCGCTCTCCAGCGCCGTAAAAGCCAGGTAGATGGTCATCAGCTTGGTCAGGGAGGCCGGGTGCCAGATCCGGGTCGCGTCGACCTGTTGAATGACTTGGCCGGTGCCGGCATCCACCACGATGCTGGCCATGCGGTCGGCATGGGCGGACGAAGCCCCCAGACACGCAGCCAGGGCCGCCGCCAGGACGAACCACCGCCCCTTCCACCCTCGGCTGACTCTCCCCTGCATGCCCTATCCGCGCCCCACAGCCAAACTTGGCCTTTTTTAAGGGGCGGCAGTGTAGAAGCGGGGATAGAACGCGTAAAGCGACCGAGTCTCCCGCCCGGCCCTCCGGAAGCCCCTCTGGAGCCGAGAATTTTCTGTCGATCTTTACAGAGAATTAACGCTTCGCATTCCTAGTATTATGAAGGGGTTAGAGGATGTCGCTGAAAGATGGGATCGAATTCGGGCCCGGTGCGTCGATATCGCGAGGGCAGGACAGCGTGCGGGGGCGGGTTTAGTATGGTTAATGGTGCGGAATTGAATCGCCACGCCGCCAGGGAGGAATGCCGCGTCGTGGATATTGAGGTTGCGAAAGCGGCCAGGTCCGTGCATGGACCCGGCGCCACACGAAAGGAACTGTGAGGCGCCATGTCGCTCATCGTCGTCATCGATGACCGGGTCACCAACCGGAACATTCTCGCCAAGCTGGCAAGCTCGCTTGGCAACGATGTGACCGTGCGCGCGTTCGACGACGCCGCGTCGGCGCTCGACTGGACGACGGAAAACACACCCGATCTCATCATCACCGATTTCAAGATGCCGCGCCTCGACGGCGCGGAATTCATCCGCGCCATCCGTCAGCGGCCGCAATGCTTCGACGTCCCGGTGATCGTCGTCACCGTCTATGAGGATCGCGAGTTCCGCTACAAGGCGCTCGAAGCCGGCGCTTCCGATTTCCTGATCAGCCCCGTCGACCACCACGAATTCCGCGTTCGCGTCCAGAACCTCCTCACCATGCGCCGCCAGCAGGAAATCATCCGCCGGCGCGCCCTCACCCTCGAGGAGGTGCTCAATCTCACCAACCGCCTGCGCACCGAAGAACAGCGCCAGTCCAAGGAAGTGCTGGGGCTCGTCATCGATGCGGTGCCGGCGATGATCTGCGTGTCCGACGCGCAAGGCCAGATCGCCTTCGTCAACAGCTACCAGTGCGAGTTCTTCGGCATCGATGCCGAGGCCGCCGTGGGCAAGCGCGTGGCGGAGCTGTTCGGCGAGGATTATGGTCGCCGGCATCAGGAGTTCTCGGTCCAGGTGATCGACAGCGGTCAGGCCAAGACCGGCCTCGAGGAGCATCTGGTCGATCGCGAAGGCCGCGAGCGCGTGTTCCTCACCACCAAGGCGCCGCTCAATGACGGCCGCGGCCGGGTCGCGACCGTGGTCAGCGTCTCGCTCGACATCACCGACCGAAAGCTGGGCGAACGCGACCTGCGCGACGCCAAGGAACGGGCCGACGCCGCCAACGACACCAAGACCGAGTTCCTGGCGAATACCAGCCACGAGCTGCGCACGCCCCTGAACGCCATCATCGGCTTTGCCGAGATGATGAAGATCGAGCTGCTCGGCCCCATCGGCAATCCGCGCTATCTCGAATATTCCAACGACATCCTCGCCAGCGCCCAGCATCTGCTGCAGATCATCGACGACATGCTCGACGTGTCCCAGATCGAGGCCGGCAAGCTCGAGCTGATCGAGGGCCGGGTCGAGCTGAAGAAGCTGTTCCACGACGTGACCCGGCTGATGGCGGCGCGTGCGGAAGAGGCCCAGATCGAGCTGAAAACCGCCATCTCCGGCAAGCTTCCGCTGCTCGAAGCCGATGAACGGAAAGTTAAGCAGATTCTGCTTAACCTCGTGACCAATGGACTTCGCTTTACCCCGCCTGGTGGCAGCGTGACGATCGGCGCCGCCCTGGCGGAGACCGGCGGGATCCGGATCACCGTGACCGATACGGGTATTGGCATGGCCGAGCAGGACATTCCGATTGCGATCGCCCGTTTCGGCCGGGTCCACCGCGCCGACACCCACAGCCATTCCGGGACGGGTCTCGGCCTGCCCCTGGCGATCGAGCTGACCAAGCTCCATGGCGGCACCTTCGACATTTCCAGTGCCATCGGCGTCGGCACCAGCGTGACCTTGCTGTTCCCGCCGAGCCGCACCCATCGTCAGGCGACCCGTGCCTAACAGCTTTTCCCGAGCCATTGCCGAATGCAGCCGGCGACTGAGCCGGTGGTGGATCGGCCTGCGCAGCAATCAAGGCGACAGGGCGCGCCATGGCTGCCGATACGGATAACCGCAACCCCGAGCAGATCTCGCTGACCCGCTTCCTGCGGGAGCGTTTGCGTCGCCGTCAGGACAGCGAGCACGAGCAGGCGATCGTGCGCGTGGTCATCGTCCTGATTCTCGCCGCCTATTATCTCATCCTGTCGGCGCTGCACGATTTTGCCGCCCCCGCCTTCAGCTGGGGATTCTATTGGGCGGCGGGCTATCTGGTGATTTCGCTGGTCTATGTGGCGTTGATCCTGGCCTGGCCGCATATCTCGCCGCCGCGCCGCCTGGTGGCCATGGTCACGGACTTCGCCACCCTCACCGCCCTGATGCATTGGGGCGGCGAGGCCGGCACGCCGCTCTATCTGATCTATCTCTGGATCACCTTCGGCAACGGCTTCCGTTTCGGCAACCGCTACCTCGCCGCCTCGGCGCTGGTGAGCACCGCCGGCATGATCTTCGTCTGGGCGACCACCGACTATTGGCGCAACTCGCCTCATCTCTCCTTCGGCGCGGTCGCAGCCTTGATGGTGCTGCCCGGCTATGTCGCCACGCTGATCCGCAAACTGACCGAGGCGAAGCGGGCGGCCGAACAGGCGAACCAGGCCAAGAGCCGCTTCCTCGCCACCATGAGCCACGAGCTGCGCACGCCG
>NZ_JBOHKS010000071.1:0-29051 GCF_050729195.1 Hypericibacter sp. | reverse complement strand
GTGTGGCCCGAAGCCCGCGCGAAGATCTTGCACGATCGCCAGCGGCTGCTCCCATGCGGCAAAGTGAGCGCCTTTCGGGTGCCGCTGATAGTAGATCAGCTTGGGGTAGGCCTTTTCGACCCAACTCCGCGGGGCCGGACATATTTCATCTGGGAACACACTCACGACCGTGGGGATTGTGACGCCTTTCGGTGCAAAGAAGGCGAGCTTGTTCTCCCAGTAGAGACGCGCCGAAGAAACACCCGTGTTCGTCAGCCAGTAGAACGTGATGTTGTCGAGAATGTCGTCCCGCGTGAGGCCCTCGGACTGACCGTCAAAGACGCGTGCGATCAGCTTATAGCTCCAGATGTCGTGGTCGAGGATCCAGGCCGCGAGGCAGACAGGGGAATCCGCAATACCGTACAGCGTCTGCGGACGGTGGCCCATCTCAAGCGCATAGCCGAGGCCGTGTTTGTAGAAGAATGCGACCCGATCGAACGCCTGCCTCTCCTCCGCCGAGAGGTCGGCCGGCGGGGGAGCTCCGGTAAACGCCGCTGCATCAATGTCTGGCGGAATCGCACACGCCATGTTCGTATGGATGCCGAGCAATCCCGGAGGCGCGTCGCGTCCCATCAGGTCGGCGATAATCGCGCCCCAATCTCCACCCTGTGCAACGAATTTTTGGTAGCCGAGGCGCTTCATCAGCACGGGCCATGCGCGGGCGATGCGCTCCGGACCCCAGCCGGTGCCCGTCGGCTTCCCCGAAAAGCCGTATCCAGGCATCGATGGGATCACGAGATGAAACGCGTCGGCTGGGCTACCGCCATGCGCGGTCGGATCGGTCAGTGGCTCGATGATCTTCAGCTGCTCGACGACCGAGCCGGGCCAGCCGTGCGTGACGATGAGCGGCAACGCATTTTCATGCTTCGAGCGGACGTGAATGAAATGGGTGTCGAGCCCGTCGATCTCGGTTACGAAGTTCGGCAGGGCTTTCAGCTTCGCTTCGCACTTGCGCCAATCGTATTCTGTCGACCAATACTGTGCTAGTTTCTGAGTTGTCGCGAGCTGGACGCCTTGCGTTGCGTCGGTGACAGTTTCGCGCTCCGGCCACCTCGTTGCCTTTATGCGCCGGCGCAATTCGGTAAGTTCCGTTTCCGGAAAACTCACTGTAAGCGGACGAATAGCGGTCTTATTGCTGCCAGTCTCGACTTCCTTAGGCATGATAGTCCTCCCCTTCGGCTCGCTTCGGAACGATGGACCGTCCCAATGCGCTGCCCGCCGCCGGTTCGCGTTACCAAAGCGCTGTTGCTACCTTCGAACATCTCCTGTGCTGTGGAACGTTCACAGGCGTTTCGCTAACCCTGAACGGAATTCTCGTAAAAAACCCGTGCAAGCGCAATTCCGCGAACTTGGTGCCGAAACATTCCAGGTCCGAATTTGGCACTTTGCGGAACTGGCGTCACCTCTGACTTCCGTCCGCTAAGAGCTCCAAAGGCGACACCGGCTGCTGCTCGCCGTGCGCCGACATGACGTCGCGAACGATAGGCTAAAGCTGCTTGGCGCTGAAGGTGTCGCAGTCCTTGATCAGGCCGGATTGAAGGCCCTGCTTGAACCAGCGCGTGCGCTGCGCCGAGGTGCCGTGGGTGAAGGTCTCAGGCACCACATAGCCCTGCCCTTCGCGCTGAAGGCGGTCGTCGCCCACCGCAGCGGCGGCGGCCAGCCCTTCATCGACATCGCCGGCTTCGAGGATCTGGCGTTCCTGGTTGGCGTGATTGGCCCAGACGCCGGCGAAGCAATCGGCCTGCAGCTCGACCATGACCGAGAGATGATTGGCGTCGGTCTCGTTCATGCGGCTGCGCAGCGAATCCACCTTGTCCATGATGCCCAGCAGGGTCTGGACATGATGACCGACCTCATGGGCGATGACATAGGCCTGGGCGAAGTCGCCCGGCGCCTTGAAGCGGTCGCTGAGCTCCCGGAAGAAGTCGAGATCCAGATAGACCTTCTGGTCGCCCGGGCAATAGAACGGCCCCGTCGCGGTTTCGGCGAAACCGCAAGCGGACTGCACCCCGCCATTGAACAGCACGAGCTTCGGATCCTGATAGGTCAGGTTCATCTGCTTGAACTGCCCGGTCCAGGTATCCTCGGTATCGGCGAGCACGACCGAGACGAAATCTCGCAGATCGGCATCCTCGGCACTGGGCGTGCCGGTCGAAGAGGTCGACGAGGCATCCTGCGTATAGCCGCCGGGCTCGGTGATCTGCTGCAGGATCTGCGAGGGATCGACGCCGAAGAACAGTGCTACCACGACCACAACGACGAGGCCGAAACCCCCGATGCCGGCGCGTCGCATGCCACCGCCACCGCCGCCACCCGGAAAGCCAAAGCCGCCGCCACCACCGCCGGGCATGCCCTGGCCGCGTTGATCTTCAACATTCTCGCTGCGCCGACCGTCCCGCCACCGCATGGCAATCGCTCCCTGATGCCGCGCCCTCTGCCGAAATTTGACGGAGGACGGGTATGTCGAACCGAGATTGCCCCTGCCACCCGTCCTTGGCAAGCACCGGCCCCGTCGGATCCCGTGTTCAAATAGGAATAAGCGCTTTCCTTTGAGACAGTTCCGTTTCAGGCGGGTCAAACGACCAAATTCGGGATCTCGCGCTTGAAAGCCACCTCGCCCGCGGCCGGCTCATCCAGCTCGCGTCCATAGCGGTGACCCTGATAGACCGCCGCCGCGATGGTTCCCGGCGCCAGCGCATCGCCGATGGTCGTCACCGACTTGATCCCCGCCTCCAGCAGCGCGCCCGGGCTCGCCATTAATTTCTGATGGAGCACATCGTTCGGCAGCCGTGCCGTCACGGTTACGAGACTGGCGCAGGCGCGCTGCGTCACCCGGCCGGTGAAAACGCAGGCGAGATCCACATGGTCGCCCTTGAAGCCGACCACGTCCTGCTTCACCAGCAGCTCGATCCCCAGCTCCAGGAGACGGCGCTGAATATGGGAGGCCTCCAGCGTCTTCTGCGTCCAACTGGAGACCAGGTCGGCCGGCGTCACGATGGCGACGTCATGCCCCTCGCGCCGCAGCTTCTCGGCGATGACGCCGCCCATATAGTAATGATCGTCGTCATAGACGATGACCGGGCCCTTGACCGGCTTGCCGGCCATGATGTCGTCGGGCGTGAAGACGTTCGCGGCTCCGAAACCCGGCACCGCGAAGCCATGCATGCGGCCCACGCCGTCGCGCCGCCACTCGGCGCCCGTGGCGAGAACGACCCGCCCCGCCCCCATCTCGAGGATATGCGCCGGATCGAGCCGGCTGCCCCGATAGATCTCGACATTGGCGAGCTTGCCCAGCTGATAGGCACGGTAATCGCGGACCCGTCCCCACTCCGACAGGCCCGGCAGCTTCGCCTCGCGCGCCACGCGCCCGCCCAATTCGTCCGAGGCCTCGGCCAGATGCACGCGATAGCCCCGCTGGCCCAGCGTGCGCGCACATTCGAGACCGGCCGGCCCGGCCCCGACCACCAGCACCTCGTCCTCGGACTTGCGCGCCGGCACGATCTCCGGATGCCAGCCCTTGCGCCATTCCTCGCCCATGGTCGGGTTCTGGGTGCAGCGGAAATGGCTCATGGTGAAGTCGCCGGAAACGCAGATATTGCAGCCGATGCATTCGCGGATGTCGTCGGGCCTTCCCTCCTCGATCTTCTTCGGCAGGAAGGGGTCGGCGATCGAGGGACGCGCGGCGCCGATCATGTCGAGCACGCCGCGGCGGATCTGGGAGACCATCGTGTCTGGGGAAGTAAAGCGCCCGACGCCCACTACCGGTTTGCTCGTCATCTTCTTGACGAAGGCGATGAAAGGCTCCTGGTTGCCCTCGGGCTTGAAGCGCGAGGTGGTGGAATCGTTGTACCAGGCGCTGACATTGACGTCCCAGAGATCCGGGAGCTCGGCCAGCATGCCGACGATGTCCTGGGATTCCTCGAGCGTCAGCCCTTCCGGTCCGATCAGCTCGTCGGTCGCATAACGCACGACCACCGCGCAACGGTGGCCGACGGCATCCTTGGTCTCCTCGATCAGCTCGCGGAACAGCCGCACGCGGTTCTGCAGGCTGCCGCCATATTCGTCGGTGCGGTTGTTGCGCCGGCGCTGCAGGAAATGCATCGGCATCGCAATATCGTGGCCGGCATAGACATAGATCACGTCGAAGCCGGCGCGCTGGGCGCGGATCGCCGCCTCGCGATGCCAGCGCCGGTAATTGCGGATGTCCTCGCGGTCCATGGCGCGAGCCTGCATGGGGTCATAACTGTTGACCGGCTGATGTGAGGGCCCGATCGGCATCTCGCGACTATAATGATTGGGGCATGAGGGGCCGTGATGAGTCAGCTCGCAGCCCGCGAGCGCGCCATGTTCATGCACCGCGTCGCACATCATGGCGAGGGCCGGGATGTCGTGATCGTCCCAGAGCCGCGCCTCCTTATAGGGCGATATGTCGCTGGTCGGGTGGATCTCGCATTCTTCGGTGCAAATCACCGCCCAGCCGCCCTCGGCCTTCATGCCCCGCATGCCGGCGACCGCGCGCGGGTTCGGATGGCCCATGCCGTTGCAATGGGGCACCTGATAGAAACGGTTCTTGGCGGTGACCGGACCGATCTTGATCGGCTCAAATAAAATGTCGTAACGCGGATCGCGCGCCATGGAGCTCTCCCTCTGACCAGGCGGGAGCAGTCTTACCCGTGGCGCCGGCCAGCGACAAGCCGCGAAGCCGCGGGGGCTTGACCTTGCCAAGACCGAATGGTGCGAATCCTGGGCGAGCGGCCGACCTTCCGATTGCCGGCGATATCAGACTCGAGCGTAAGGATTTCTTCCAGCGGAGAACGCTTATCCCGCAGTCCCAGGGAACACAATAAGTAGAGCCCCCGAAAAAGGGACATCTCAGGTGATCTAGCGGCTCGCGGCCGTGACTGGCGATTTCCGCTATTGGGGGAAGAGCGGACGGAGCGCGGAGCTGCTGCTGCGGCCGACTTTGACCCCGAGCAGACATTTGCTGCCACCTCAAAATGAGCTGACCTATCCCCAACACGAGGCCGAGCAGCTCGCGTGAGACGAGGCTGCAAATCTCCGCCATTCCCTTCTGGGCTAACCGGCTATGCCAGATCAATCGGGATTTCTATGTTCGTTGGCGTAGTGATAGCGCCCTTGACCGACTACAACGGGTGGCGCCAATCGAAAGAAGGAAATGAGACCACCAACGAAAAGATGTTGATTCAGATCGATACATCACCGTGGCCTGCGCAACATTGGAAAGAGGGGCGGGCATCCCGACAGCTGAATGGTGCCGAGTAGTTCAAAACCGTGCCGCTCATAGAGCGGAATATTTTTTGGATTCGTGGCTTCGAGGTACGCCGGCAAGTGGTCGCGGTCACACGGGACCAATCCGCACTTGATCAGAGCCGAGCCGATGCCTTTGTGTTGGTGGATCGGATCCACGCCAATCACCGCAAGGAACCAATGCGGCCCTCTCGGGTGAAAATCTGCCGTCTGCTGAAATGTTGCAACCGCGTCATTCTTTTGATCTCCAATACTACGGTCAAGCAGCACGGCGAAGGCCTCGTCGTCGGAATGTATATCTGGCGGAAGCCAAAGCGCCGCCCCCCAATAACCGTCAACGTAGTAAGCAGAACCGTGATCGATCGCCCTTCCTCCGTAAGCTTTTGTGAGTTGTGGTAAATATACTACGAATTGTTGAAGATCTGGATACATCCAACGGAGAACAGGATCGGCAATGAACGACAATCCGATGACGTCCATGATTTTCGATTCGTCGGAAAGTGAACTGACCTTGACCGAAATGTCAGTCATATTATTCCTCCCTGGTGGTTGTTCTATCGGGCCCCAGCGTAGAAATTGCCAAAAAAGTGATGCCACCCCATTAGAGCCAAAGAACTCGACCACCCCTGCCGGCCCCTGGGATTGTCCAGGTGACCCGACATTCCCCAGATGACCCTCGCTCTCCATCTGTGCCGTTCGCCGCGGCGCATGCGGCGACAGCTACCAAACATCAAACCCACGTTGAGCGGACATCAGCCAGACTGGAACTGACCTAGGCTGTGTGAAAACGCTCGAAGCAGTCGCCAGCGGGCAACAAAAGAAGCGAGCTTGCGGCCTTGGCGAATCTTTTATGGGCGAACAGCGCGCTATTTGAATCAATCTTGCGCGGGGCCGACCGTCAGAATGGTTTTCAAACAACCAAGACCCCAAGCGGAAGTCCGACCGACAAGCTCGTCAGCGCGGCACGAATGCAGCCTTGAACCACCTACGGGGACGCACAGGGGTCCGCTCGGCCGCTTGGGCGGCAGCAGCGACCGGCTGATCCGCAACGGCAAGCGCGTTCGTAGCAGCTCTACGCCCGCGCTCCGCATCGATGCGCCGGGCCTCTATCCTGGCCGCATCCGATCCGCAGGTTATGAGCCTGGCCACATCGAGCATGATGGCGAGGATGTCGTCCATATCGAAGCGCATGGTCTCTCTCCTTTTCGCGGAACCTCTGTGTGCTGTTCCGTAAAGACCAATCTGCCGATGCGCCGTCAGCCGACTGCCAATTGGGGCGTCAATCTTCCGACAGTGTGGCGTCAATTATGCTAGGATGACGTCAATTCGCCCTGACAACGGGATCAAGTAGGCCGGCGTCGGAGGAGATTTCATGACGGGTTACCGGTTCCATCTTCTTGGACCGCCCAAATTTGAGACTGCGGCAGGCGATCCGCTTGCAATCCGGTCGCGCAAGGGTGCCGGACTGCTGGCCTGTCTTGCCCTGGCGGACGGCAAACCGGTCAGCCGCGATCACCTTTGCGCGCTGCTGTGGTCGGACCGGCAGACGGCCCAGGCCCGGGCGAGCCTGCGTCAGCTGCTCGTCGATCTGCGCCATGATTTCGGCCATGCCAGCCATGTCCTCGATACCGCCACCGATGGCGCTATCTCATTCTATGAAACGGCTGTCGTGTCCGATGTTGCTGAGTTTCAGCGGCTCCGCCGGGCCGATGACCGGCAGACTCTGGAGCAGGCATTCGCCCTGCGGCGCGGCCAGTTCCTCGAAGGTCTAGCGCCCGAGAATGCCGCTTTCGCCGATTGGCTCGAAGACAACCGCCGTGTGCTGGACAATCTGTGGTGTGAGGCGACGGCGAGGCTGCTTCGGGTTCTCGAGCGCGAAGGTGATCACCGGCGAAGCCAGGACGTTGCCGGCCGGCTGTTGTCCATCGATCCACTTTGCGAACTGGCACACCAGTCGGTGGTCCGGGCGCATATCGCAATGAACAATCGCAGTCTCGCGCTCAGGCACTATCAGGAGTTTCGGGAAAAGCTTGATCACGAATTGGGGGGCGAACCAGACGCATTGACCCGACAAATTGTGCAGGATGTGTTTGTGCAGCAAACCATGCTGACCCCGTCGGCCGAAGCGTCGGCGCCTGCCGTCTCGACTCGCAGGCCAAAGGCCTCGATCGCCGTCCTGCCTTTCGAACAGTCCGGTGGCAATCCGGACGACCTTCACTTCGCCGCTGGGCTTACAGAAGATCTGAGTACTGAGCTTTCCCGTTTCGCCGACCTTGCGGTCATTGCCCAAGCGTCGGTGAGGCAACATGCCCAGGCGGGCGAGGGCAGGCCGCGCGGGCTCGATACCGAGTATCTGGTTCGCGGCAGCGTCCGTCGGGCGGACCAGCGCGTCCGCATCACCGCGAGCCTCGTTCATGCTGCTGATGGAGTAACGCTCTGGTCCGAACGATTTGACCGCGATTTCAGCGATCTCTTCGCACTTCAGGACGACATCGTCCGCCGGGTTGTCGCCGCGCTGGCCGCACGTGTCGAAGCCTTCGAGATGGAAAAGACCCTGCAAAAGCCGGCCATCGGTTATGAAGCCTACGATCTGTTGCTAAAAGCCAGATTTCTGCAGCGGGAGAGCAGCAGGGAGGGCATTCTTGCGGCGCGGGCCCTGCTTCGCGAGGCCATCGCCCGCGAACCCCGATTTGCGTCCGCCCATGCCGAATTGTCGCTCGGATATTCCTTCGAATACCAGAGTGATTGGAGTACCGATCTTGAGCATGCTCGGCAGGAGGCGGTGGCCGCAGCCGAGCAGGCGGTCGCGATCGATCATACTAACAGCAATGCCCACCGGGCCCTTGCAGAAGCGCAATTCTACTGCAATAAAAATCTCGATATCGCTAAGGCCCAAGCTGATATGGCATTGGTGCAAAATCCAAATGATCAATTCAGTATGTGCCTCCTGGGATTTGCCTTAGCCTGCAATGGTCATGTGGCGGATGGTCAACGCTACTCCCTAGAATCTCTCAAACTCAGCCCGCTGGTGTCGGAGCCCTGTCTTTACGCGATCGCAGTTGGTGCATATTTCGAAGGCAATTTTGCTGACGCGGCCAGCGGTTTCGCGCGCGTTGCCGGGACAATTGATGAAGCTCTGGCCTTTCGGGCAGCGTCGCTCTTGAACCTCGGCCAGGCTGACGCAGCGCGTGATGCCATGCAGCGATTCATGACGCTCAAACGCCAGAAAATGGCTGAGTATCCCGACGACGACGTGGAGCAATGGCGGTCATATCTTCTCCGTCTGATGCCGATTGCCGATCCCGCTAGCCTGGAAAAACTCTTCGAAGGGTTCCGGAATGCGGGACTGCCGGTGTGAAAAGCGCCAGACGGTATGAAATGGCGTGTGGTTCCAAAACCGATCGGTACGCCAGGCCTTTGATAATACTCTGCCAAGACGACATGCCGGACCGGGTCTTGTGGCGTCCGCTCCTGGCACTTGTGCGACGAACCAACGCGGCGAGCGTGGGTCCGGCTTTGGTCCCTTAGCGGAAGTTCATTCGCTGGTCGGCCACTTCGCACTTTGACCCACAGCGGTCATTGGACAGTGTGGAAACGGCAGAATGTCAGCGCTATCTGCCGGACCGATAGGCTCGCATAAGACCTAGCGCTATGCAGCTTCGATACTCGCCGCAGTCTCGTGGGGCTTGCCCGTAGAGCGCCATCATACCGTGTGTTGATGGCGTTCAGCGGGAGCGGGGGAAACGATGCCTGTGGCTCCCACGGTTGGCGAGTGCACCCGGCATGCAGCCCCGCGTGCGGGGCTGCATGCTCCCCGTGTTACGCCCTGAGGAAGGCGAGCAGGTCGGCGTTGACCTGGTCCTGATGCGTGGCCGTGAGGCCGTGCGGTGCGCCGGGATAGTAGATTTCCTTCGCGCCCTCGATGAGCTTGGTTGACTTCTTCGCCGAGTCCTTGACGGGAACGATCTGGTCGTCCTCGCCGTGCAGAACGAGGGTCGGTATGTCAAACTTCTTGAGATCTTCGCTGAAGTCGGTCTCTGAGAAGCCCTTGATGCTCTCGTAGGCGTTCTTGGCGCCGGCCTGCATGCTCCACAGCCAGAATTGATCGAGAGTGCCTTTGGAGACCTTCGTTCCAGGCCGGTTGGCGCCATAGAAGGCGATGGCCAGGTCCTTGTAGTACTGCGATCGATCGCCGGCGACGCCCGCACGGATCTTGTCGAACACCTCGATCGGCAGGCCCTCGGGATTGCCGGGCGTCCGGAGCATGATCGGAGGCACAGCCGCGACGAGGACCGCCTTCTTCACCCGCTTGGTGCCGTGACGGCCAATGTAGCGAGCGACCTCGCCGCCACCGGTGGAGTGGCCAACCAGCGTCGCGTCTTTGAGGTCGAGCGCCTCGATGACCGCTGCGAGATCGTCGGCATAGCCATTCATGTCGTTGTGCTCCGAGACTTGGCTCGAACGGCCATGGCCGCGGCGATCGTGGGCAACCACGCGGAAGCCGTTCTGTGCAAGGAAGAGCATTTGCCCGTCCCAGGCGTCGGCATTCAGCGGCCAACCATGCGAGAAGGTGACGACCGGGCCCTTGCCCCAGTCCTTGTAATAGATCTCGGCACCGTCCTTGGTGGTGATCGTGCTCATGGTCTTGGTTCCTTGCTCGGGGGAGAGGGGGAGGAGTTTGCTTTTTGGCTGTCTGGGCCGGGACCGCGGCAGGCAGTCCCGCCGCAACGGTTGCAATCAGGCTACGCAATAGGACATCGCGACGTGATGCTCGCGTGGGGGACCGTGAGTCCTCGTTCATCGTATCGACCTATCGTCCCAGATCGCGGGGACCGCGATTAGCGACTTTTGTGAGGTCCTCGTCGACCATGCCTGCAATCGGGCGGCCAGCGGCGCAGTTTCGGTCCAACGGCCGCAACCAAAAGCGTACACCCTGGGCAGCAGATTTCAAACGACGCGCCGTCGCTGCAGGCAAAACCGCGGCGAACTTCGATAACGTTAGATGTCCGATATGAGCGAAGTCGCATGGCGGCTCTCTTGGATCGGGATCAACCCTTCCCGATCAACAGCAACTCCGCCAGAGATGAGTGGAGTCTGGTTCTGGCACTTTTCGGACCTCGCGCCATGTTCGACTTGAATCTGTACTGCACACCAAAGCGGACGTCCGCCAACGCCTACAGATTTATGAGTTCACGCCCTAAAGCAAGCTCTCCAGAAAATGGCGGCATACTATTACTGGTGTGTCCCTGGGACAGCGGAATAAGCGTTCAAAGGAGAGCCGATTGCCGCCGCCGCTCAAAGTCGAGTTGCTACCACACAATCCCCGCTGGGCCGAACAGGCCAAGGCGGAAGGCGAGACGCTCGCGTCGGCCCTGGGGTCGATCCTGCTGGCCGTCCATCATGTCGGTTCGACCGCCATTCCCGGCATATCGGCCAAACCGATACTGGACCTGATCCCTGTGGTCACGCTTATGTCGGCACTGGACGCCCGCAAGGGTGCGATCGAGGCGCTGGGCTATGAGTGGTGGGAAGAATTTGGGTTGTCGGGGCGGCGCTACTGTACGAAAAACGACCCTGTCACGGGCCGCAGGCTGGTCCAGCTCCATTGCTATGAGGACGGGTCTGCTGACATCGCGCGCCATCTTGCCTTTCGCGACTATCTTCGCGAGCGGCCGGATGTCGCCCGCGCCTATGATCAGGAGAAGGCGCGTTGCCAAAGCCTACACGCCAATGACTCCCATGCTTATGGCGACTGCAAAAGCGCCTGGATCAGGAAGACCGAAGTCGAAGCGCTCGCCCACTATCGAGCCTGACCGGCCCTACTCCGCCACGCGGCGCACGACCGGGCCGACCTTCATCAGATCGGCCAAGGGAATATGGCAGGCGATCCGGTGCCCCGACGCCGTCGTCTGCTCGGGCGGCGGCGTGTCATCGCAAATCGCACCCACCTTGCGGGGACAGCGCGTGGCGAAGGGGCAGCCGGCCGGCAGATCGGTCGGTGACGGAATGCTGCCTTCGAGAATCACGCGGGTCTGCTTGATATCCGGATCGGGCACGGGCACCGCCGAAAGCAGCGCCTCGGTATAGGGATGATAGGGCGGCGAGAACACGTCCTCGACACTGCCGAACTCGACGATCTTGCCGAGATACATGACCGCGACCTGGTCGGCCAGATAGCGCACCACCGAGAGGTCATGCGAGATGAAGACCAGGGTCGCGTCGCGCGTCTTCTGGATCTCGATCAGCAGGTTGATGATGGCGGCTTGCACCGAGACGTCGAGCGCAGACACCGGTTCATCGGCCACCATCAAATCGGGGTCGCCCGCCAGCGCCCGGGCGATGGCGACGCGTTGCTTCTGGCCACCCGAAAGCTGCCGCGGCTTTCGCTGCACGAAGTCGGCCGGCAGCTTGACGATCTCCATGAGGCGGCGGGCCTCGCCGCGCATCTCGCTGCCGGCGAGCCGCTTCAATCGGCGCAAGGAGCGCTCGATCGCATAGCCGATCGAATGGCTCGGATTGAGCGTGCTGTCGGGATTCTGGAATACCATCTGCAGCGAGCGCTTGACGTCGATCGACCGGCTCTCGACCGGTTTGTCCGCCAGCTCCACCCCGGCCACGCGCACCCGGCCCCCCGTCGCACGCTCCAGGCCTGTGAGGACCTTCGCCAGGGTGGATTTGCCGCAGCCGGATTCGCCGACGATGGCCAGCGTCGTGCCCTTGGGCGCGGACATCGACACATCGTTCAGCGCCTTGACGTCATAGCCGCCGCTCTTGTCGAACAGGCCGCCCGACTGCCGATAGGTCTTCTTCAGGCCCGCGATCTGCAGCATCTCGGCCGGCGCCTTGACGGCGGCGGACGTCTGGGCCTGGGCCACCGGCCGGCGATAGGGCGGAAGCTCCGCCTCGCGCACGCATTGCACGCGGTGGCCGGGCTCGCCTGTCACTTCGAGGGTTGGAATGCGGGCGGTGGTGCAGCGGCCGGGCTCGGCATAGGAGCAGCGGGGCGCGAAGACGCAACCCTTGGGCCGGTTGAGCGCCGGCGGCACCTGGCCCGGGATCGGCAAGAGGGGCGCCGAGCGCTTGTCGGAGCCCAGCACCGGGATGCAATCCAGGAGCCCCCGCGTATAGGGATGGCGCGGGTTGCGGAACACGGCGCCGATGGCCCCTTCCTCGGCGAGCTCGCCCGCATACATGACGCCGATACGGTCGCAGATCCGCACCACCGTGCCCAGATTATGGCTGATGAAGACGATGGCGGAGTTGTGCTTGGCGCGCAACCGCGCCACCAGATCGAGCACCGCCGCCTCGACCGTCACATCGAGGCCCGTGGTCGGCTCATCCATGACCAGCAGCGAGGGCTCCGACATCAGCGCCATGGCGATGACCACGCGCTGCTGCTGGCCGCCGGAAAGCTGATGCGGGTAGCGCTCGAACACCGATTGCGGGTCGGGAAGATTGACCTCGCCCAACATGGCCAGGGCCCGGGCCTTGGCCTCCCCCTCACCGGCGTTCTGATGGATCATCGGGACTTCCATGAGCTGGCGCCCGACCGGCATCACCGGATTGAGGCTGCTCATCGGATCCTGATAGACCATCGCCATCTTGCTGCCGCGGATCGAGCGCAGCTCCGCATCGCTCATGCGGCCCATATCGCGGCCCTCGAAGAGGATCTTGCCGCGCGTGAGCCGGCCGGCACCGCCCAGATAGCGCATGATCGCGAAGGCGATGGTGGATTTGCCGCAGCCGGACTCGCCGACCAGCCCCAGCGCCTCGCCCTGCTCCAGCCGAAAGCTGATGTCCGGCACGACATTGATCTCGCCGGCGCGCGTGAAATAGGAGATCGACGCGTTCTGCAGCTCCAGGACCGGCGGGCGGGGTTGGGTCATGACCGCTCTCTCCTCAATCCCGCAACCCGATTTCACGGATGCCGTCGGAGAGCATGTTGAATCCCACCACCAGCGAGGAGATCGCCAGGCAGGGGATGATCGCCATATGGGGATAGGTCGACATCCAGACATAGGTCTCGCGGACCATGCCGCCCCAGTCCGGATCGGGTGGCGGCAGGCCGAGGCCGAGGAAGCCCAGCACGCCGATGGCGATGGTGGTGTAGCCCATCCGCAGGCAGGCATCGACGATCAGGGGGCCGCGCGCATTGGGCAGGATCTCGACCAGCATGATGTACCAGGCGCCCTCGCCGCGCATCTTGGCCGCCGCCACATAATCGCGCTCGCGCAGCTCGAGGGTCAGACCACGGACGATGCGGGTGATCTGGGGTGCGGCCGTGAAAGTGACCGCGATGATGATGTTGAAGGCCGAGGGACCGAAATTCGCGATGATGATCATGTAGAGGATGATCACCGGGAAGGAGAGGATGATGTCGGAGAGGCGGCTCACCAGCCCGTCGACCCAGCCGCGGTAATAGCCCGCCAGCAGCCCCATCACGCAGCCGACGAGATAGGCGCTGGCGACGGCGATCGGCGCCACCGTCAGGACCGTCCGGGAGCCCCAGATCACGCGCGAAAGGATGTCGCGCGCCTGGTTGTCGGTGCCGAGCCAATGGGCTGCCGAAGGCAGCCATTTGCCTTGCGCGGCAAAGTCGTTGGCGTTGGGCGGATAGGGTGCCAGCCAGGGCGCGAACAGCGCCATGAGGACCCAGAACCCCACCAGCGCGGCGCCGATCATGCCGACCGGCGATTCCCGCAGGAGCCCGATGCGCCGCACCCAGACCGGCAGCCCGGAGCCGGCCTTTCGCGTTCGCGTCTCGTTGACCCGTGCGACCATGGCCTGCCTCAGTTGAACCGGATGCGCGGGTTGAGGAGCATATAGCCGAAATCGCCGACGATCTGCGTCACGACCGCGACCAGCACGGAGAACAAGGCCCCCGCCTCGATCACGGCGATGTCCTGCGACAGGGCCGCCTCGAGCATCATCCGGCCGAAGCCGGGATAGGCGAAGACCGCCTCGACCACCACCACGCCGGTCACGAGATAATTGATCTGCAGCAGAATGACCGTGAAAGGCGCGATCATGGCGTTGCGCAAGGCATGTTTCATGATCACGTCGCGGAACTTCATGCCCTTGAGCACGGCGGTGCGGATATAGGGCCGCGTCATCACCTCGATCATCGAGGCGCGCACCATGCGCACGACATAGCCCAGATCGTAGAACACCATCACCGCCACGGGCAGCACGAGCTGGGAGGCGATCGACCAGCCGCCACCCCGATCGAGAGTCGAGGTGCCGGGGAGGATTCCGATCCAGATCGCGAAGATCGAGGTCAGGAACACGCCCGACGCGAATTCCGGCACCGAGGTGGTGACGATGCTGAAGAGCGAGATCGAGCGGTCGAGGCGCGAGCTCTCGCGCATGCCCGCCGTCACCCCCAGCAGGATCGAGGCGGGCACGATGACGGCGAAGGCGATGCCGGCGAGGATCAGGGTATGGGCCAGCCGGTTCCAGATGATGTTGTTGACCTCGGTCTTATAGACCGTCGAATAGCCGAGATTGCCGGTGAGGATCTGGCCGACCCACTCGAAATAACGGACGAAGACGGGTCGGTTCAGGCCCATCTGCTCGGTCAGCAGCTCGACCTGATGCTGGGTGGCGAACGGCCCGAGCACCTTGCGGGCCACATCGCCGGGTGTGAACTCGCTGATCATGTAGATGGCGAAGGACACCACCAGCATGGTCAACACCAGATAACCCAGGCGTTTTGCAAAAAAGGCGACCACCCTCGGCGTACCTCTCCCGTTGCCGAAGCGTCACGCTGGAAGATCGGGGAGAATGCGGGGTGGCATGACCACCACCCCGCTCCCTGTCGGCCGCCTCAGGCCGTCAACGACCACTCCTCGGCGAAGAGGTAGTAGGTCGGATGGATCTGGAAGCCCTTCACCCGCTTGTCGAAGCCGGTGAAGACCGCGCGCCAGAGCGGCTGAACGATCGGGCCGTCTTCCTGCATGATCTTTTCCAGATCCGCCATCACCTTGCGGCGTTCCTCGACATCGAGGATGCCTTCGGCCTTGGTCAGGGTCGCGTCGAAGTCCGGATTGGCATAGAAGGATTCGTTCCACGGAACGTTCGTGCGATAGGCCAGCCCCAGCACCATCACGCCCAGAGGACGATGCGTCCAGGTGGTGAAGGCGAAGGGCGCCGTTTCCTTGTTCCAGATCTCCCAGTACTGCGCTGACGGCAGCACATTGATCTTCACATTGACGCCGATTTGCCGCCACATCTCGGCCATCGCCTGAACCGCCTGGGGTTCCCAGTCCGGATCCTTCTTGCAGAAGATCTCGGTCTCGAAGCCCGTCGGCTTGCCGGCGTCCGCCAGCAGTTTCTTCGCGCCCTCGATATCCTGCTTCATGAACTCGAGCTTGGCGTATTCCGGATGGATCGGGCAGACATGGTGATGTTCACCAGCCGAACCCAACCCGAGATGGGCTACTTGCAGCACCTTCTCGGTATCGATCGCCATCCGCATGGCCTTGCGGACCTTCGGGTCCTTCCAGGTGTCATGGATCGGCTGCATGCGCGCCACGGCGGTCTGGCCGGTCGAGACCGTATAAAGATTGATATGGTCCATCTTCTGCAGCGCCGCATATTGCGAGGTCGACGCTTCATAGAGGCCGTGGATCTGCTTGGAGGCGAGCGCGCTCACCGAGGCCGCCGGATCGTCGCCCAGATCGATGAACTCGATGCTCTCGACGGCGGCCTTGTTGCCCCAATAGCTATCGCGGCGCTTCATCACCGCCTTCTTGCCGACCTCGAGCTCCGTGCAGTTATAGGCGCCGGTGCCGATCGAGTTCACGCCCCATTTGCCGTTCTCGCTGGGATGCAGGATCAGCGCCGGATAGTGGAACAGATGCTCGGGAACGGCGAGCTGCGCTTCCTTGCAGTTCAGGCGGATGGTGTAATCGTCGACCTTCTCGATTGCATTGTCTTCCCAGAGCTTGGTGCCCATCTTGGCATTGCCGGCGTCGTCCTTCTGGCCGGTATCGTAATCGACCAGCATGTAGCCCTTCATCAGGCCGACCACCGACGACCCCACGCTTTCATCGAGCCAGCGCTTGAGGTTCCAGATGACATCGTCGGCCTTGAGCTCATCGCCGTTCGACCACTTGACCCCCTTCTTCAGGATCAGGGTCCAGGTCTTGAGATCGGCGGAGGCTTCCCATTTCTCCAGGAGCCAGGGCCGGGTGACATTGTCGTAGCCGGTGCGGGTCAGATAGTCGTTGCTCTGACGCACGACGTTGGAGTCATAAACCCAGGAGAATGTCGCCGGATTGTCGAGCGCCGGGACGCGCATGCCGACGCGGACGACGTTCTCGGCCGGTGCCGTCGCGGTCTGGGTGGTTGTGGTCGTCGCGGCCGTGGTGCTCTCGCTCGAGGCCTGCTGTTCCTTCTTCTCGTCGCAGCCGGCGAGCCCATAGGCCGCGGTCGCCGACAGGCCCAGCAGGGTCGAGGTGCGCAGGAATTCGCGCCGGTCGACCTTCCCCTTCCGCAGTTGCGTCAGCAAGGTCGGCAGATAGGGATGAATCCTCTTAAGCTCGTCGGACATGGTCGTCTCCCTCCCCGAGAATGGCGTGCACCACCATAACGCCGACGTTCAACCCCTGCTTTGCAAGGACGCGTCGGAACTCATTATTTGCAAGTAAGCAAACCATCCTTCCCGGGCCATGTCCAAAGGAATTCACTCATAAGCCCAGGTTAAACAACCAACCAGGGACCCTGGCCAATCCCTACCCTTCTCCGCCGGAAATCGACCCGACCGGCCGGCACCCCGTTATGAGAAAAATACCGTTCCTGGCTGCCACGATCCGGCTTTGCTAGCGTCCATCCTCGACTCCTCACATCGCCCTTCACGATCGGCTCCCCTTCATGAACAAAGACGACGTCGAGATTCTCGAACGCCAGCCCGCTTATCGTGGCTATGCCCGGATCGATCGCTATCGCCTCCGCCATCGCCTGCATAATGGGGGATGGAGCGGCCCGATCGACCGTGAGGTCTATGACCGCGGCCATGTGACCGGCGTGCTGCCCTATGATCCGGACCGGGATTGCGTGGTGATGATCGAGCAGTTCCGTGTCGGCGCCTATCTCGCCGGCATGGAGCCCTGGCAGACCGAAACGGTCGCCGGGATCATCGACAAAGGGGAATCGCCCGAGCAGGTCGCGCGCCGCGAGGCCAAGGAGGAGGCCGATCTCGAGATCCGGGATCTCGTGCCGATGTTGCGCTATGCGGTCAGTCCCGGCGCCATCACCGAGACTGTCGCCCTGTTCGCGGGCCGCGTCGACAGCAGCCGGGCCGGTGGCGTCCATGGCCTGCCCGCGGAAGGCGAAGACATCAAGGTGCTGGTCGTTCCGGTCTCCGAGCTTGCCGGCATGATCGAGGATGGGCGGATCGGCAATGGCCTGACGATCATCGCGGTCCAGTGGCTGCTCTTGTACCGCGATAAACTGCGCGCAAGCTGGAAGACGACAGCCTGAGTTGATTCCAGCGGCCCGGCCGCCCCGTGCTATCGGTCGTCGCGCTCTGTCCGCAAGCGGCCGATCATACCCCGCACGGGGTAGTTGCTGGCCCTCACCCTTGGGCCAATAATCGCTGGCTAATTCTGCCGGAGATCAGGCCGGCGATCGGCGCATTGCGCGCCCGGGAGCCGTATCGCTCCCGCATAACAATCCTGGCAAGGGAGACTGCATCATGGAGCGCCTCAAGCTTTTCGACCGGATTGCCCAAGGCAAGGCCTCGCGGCGCGACATCACCAAGGCTTTGGGCCTTGCGGGCCTGGCGGCGGTCACCTCGCCGCTGCTGCCGCGCACCGCGCGTGCCGGCGACGAGCTCACCTACTTCACCTGGAACGGCTACAACATCCCGGAATTCCACCCCGGCTATATCGAGAAGCATGGCAGCTCGCCCAACATGGTCGTGTTCGGCGAGGATGAAGAGGCGCTGACCAAGGCGCGCGCCGGCTTCCGCGCCGATCTCGCCCATCCCTGCAAGGTCACGCTCGGCCGCTGGCGCGATGCCGGCCTGATCGAGCCCTTCGACATGTCGCGCGTCGCCGCCTGGGGCGATATTTGGGACGAGCTCAAGAATGCCGATGGCGTCACCACGGATGCCGGAAGCAAGTACGGGGCCGGCACCTGGTACATCCCCTGGGAATGGGGCAACGCCTCGGTCGTCTACCGGACCGACATCGCCACCGAGTACAAGGACAATCCCAGCTGGGAAATCCTGTTCGACGAGAAATACAAGGGGCGCCTTGCCCAGTATGACTCGGTCGACGGTGCGGTGCTGGTCGCGGGCCTGGTCGCCCACGCCAAAGACCCGTTCAACATGACCGACGATGAGTTCAGCAAGGCCAAGGCGCTGATCACCAAGCAGCGCGATCTGCTGCGCTTCTGGTGGACCGACCAGACCACCGTCGAGCAGGGCATCACCTCGGGCGAGCTGGTCGCTGCCTATTGCTGGAACGACGCCGTGGTCCGGCTCAAGAAGGCCGGCGTGCCGGTCGAATATATGAAGCCGAAGGAAGGCATCTTCACCTGGTTCTGCGGCCTGGTGAAATGCAAGAACGGTCCGGGCGACGTGAATGCGGCCTATGATCTCGTCAACGCCATGCTGGAGCCGCGCGTCGGCAAATATCTGATCGAGAATTTCGGCTATGGCCACTCGAACAAGAAGAGCTTCGAGCTGGTCGACGAAGCGACGCTCGAGGGCCTCGGCATCCGCCAGCCCGAGGATCTTTTCAAGACCGGCATCTTCTTCGCCGAGATGAACAACGACGTCCGCCAGAAATACATCGCCATGTTCGAACAGGTGAAAGCCGGCGGGTGATTTTGACAACTCTCCGATCTCAAGGACCATCCCTTCCCCCGGGCGGGCTTCGCCCGCGATTCTGCGAGAACCTTGCCGGCGAAGCCGGCGGGCGGGGGAAGGTTAGGAAGGGGGTGCCAAAGACCCCCTGCATAATGCAACGGCACCCCTCCCCCGACCCCCTCCCGCAAAGGGAGGGGGCGAGAATCTTCTTCGAGATCCGGCCCTTCAGATATTCCTTCGCCCCAGCCGGCTTGATCCCGCCCCATAGGGTTGGCTAGTCTCGCCGGAGCGCGCCGGCCGGACCGGTGCGAATCCTCAAACAACCCTTTGATTTTCATGGATATTCGACGCGACTTCATCGATGCGGTCGGCAATACGCCGATGATCCGCCTGCGCAAGGCTTCCGCCCTCACCGGCTGCGAAATCCTGGGTAAGGCTGAGTTCCTCAATCCAGGCGGGTCGGTGAAGGATCGCGCGGCGCTGGCGATCGTGCAGGACGCGGTCGGCCGCGGCCAGTTGCGCCCGGGCGGCGTCATCGTCGAAGGCACCGCCGGCAACACCGGCATCGGGCTGGCGCTGGTCGGCAATGCGCTGGGCTATCGCACCGTCATCGTGATCCCCGACACGCAGTCCCAGGAAAAGAAGGACATGCTGCGGCTCGCCGGCGCCGATCTGCGCGAGGTTCCCGCCGTCCCCTACAAGAACCCCGAGAACTATGTCCATGTCTCGGGCCGGCTGGCGAAGGAGATGGCGGCCTCGGAGCCCAATGGCGCCATCTGGGCCAATCAGTTCGACAACACCGCCAACCGCCTGGGCCATTACCGCACCACCGGCCCTGAGATCTGGCGCCAGACCGACGGCAAGGTGGACGGCTTCATCTGCGCGGTCGGCACCGGCGGCACGCTTGCGGGCGTCGCCATGGCGCTGAAAGAGCGCAATCCCAAGATCCAGATCGGCCTCGCCGACCCGCTGGGTGCCGCGCTCTATCACTACTACAAGCATGGCGAGCTCAAGGCCGAAGGCAGCTCGATCACCGAAGGCATCGGCCAGGGCCGCATCACCGAGAATCTGAAGGACATCAAGATCGATGCGCCCTATCAGATTCCGGACAGCGAAGCGTTGCCGATCGTGTTCGAGCTGCTGAAGGAAGAAGGTCTCTGCCTCGGCGGATCGAGCGGCATCAATGTCGCCGGTGCCATCCGCCTCGCCAAGGAGATGGGCCCAGGCCACACTATCGTCACCGTGCTGGCCGATTACGGCACACGCTATCTCAGCAAGCTGTTCAATCCGGACTTCCTGCGCTCCAAGAACCTGCCGACTCCCGATTGGCTCATCTGAGGATCCGCCGATGACCGAGCTCGTCTTCCGTGACGACGCTTATATCCGCAGCTGCAAGGCGCGGGTGCTGGCCGCCGACGCCAATGGCGTGCTGCTGGACCGCACCGTGTTTTATCCGATGGGTGGCGGCCAGCCCGGCGACACCGGTTACCTCCGGCTTGCCGACGGCAGCGAGATCGCGATCGTCGATGCGGTCAAAGGAGCGGCTCCCGACGAGGTCCTTCACAAGCTGGCTCCCGGCAGCGCACTCCCCGAGGTCGGCAGCGAGATCGAGGCCGTGATCGACTGGGATCGCCGCCACCGCCTCATGCGCATGCATAGCTGCCTCCATCTGCTCTGCGCGGTGGTGATCGGCGACGTGACCGGCGGCTCGGTCGGCGACGGCAAGGGACGGCTCGATTTCAACCTGCCCGAGGCGCCGGACCGCGCCGCGATCGAGACCGCCCTCAACAAGCTGATCGCCGAGGACCACGCCGTCCGGCCGCGCTGGATCACCGACGAGGAGCTCGCGGCCAAGCCGGAACTGGTCCGCACCATGTCGGTCAAGCCGCCCAGCGGCCATGGCAAGGTGCGGTTGCTTGAAATTGTAGGCATCGATCTGCAGCCCTGCGGCGGCACCCACATCGCGCGTACCGGTGAGATCGGGCCCATCGTCGTCGGCAAGATCGAGAACAAGGGCAAGCAGAACCGTCGCATCAATCTGGCCTTTGCGGGTACGGATGCGGCATGAGCACCCCCGCCAACAACGCTTACGTCAATCCGAACAGCCTGGTCAGCACCGCCTGGCTCGCGGAGCGCCTGACCTCGCCCGACATCCGCGTGGTCGACGCCACCTATTACCTGCCGGTTCAGGGCAAGAATGCGCGTGCCGAATATGAGGCGCGGCATATCCCCGGCGCGGTCTTCTTCGACATCGACGAGATCGCCGACACCTCGGTGCCGCTGCCTCATATGCTGCCCTCGCCCGAGAAGTTCTCCTCGCGCATGCGCAAGCTGGGGCTGGGCGACGGCAACAAGATCGTGGTCTATGACGCGCACGGCATGATGAGTGCGGCCCGCGTCTGGTGGACCTTCCGCGCCTTCGGTCATCGCGATGTCGCGATCCTGGATGGCGGGCTGCCGAAATGGATCGCCGAGGGCCGGCCCGTCGACGACGTCCTGCCCCATCCGCGCGAACGGCATCTGACCGCGCGCTTCAACAATTTCCTGGTCCGCGACAAGGAGCAGGTCCGCGCCAACATCGCCAGCAAGCGCGAGCAGCTGGTCGACGCACGCAGCGCCGCGCGCTTCCAGGGCGCGGAGCCGGAACCCTGGCCCGGCCGCCGCTCGGGCCATGTTCCCGGCAGCTTCAACGTCCCCTATACCGACCTGCTCAATCCTGCGAACAAGACCTTCCTGCCGGCCGAGCGGATCCGTGCTCGGTTCCAGCAGGCCGGCGTCGATCTCGACAAGCCGGTCATCTGCAGCTGCGGCTCCGGCGTCACGGCCTGCGTGCTGGCCTTCGCGCTGCATCTGGTCGGGGACGAGAATGTCGCGGTCTATGACGGCTCCTGGAGCGAATGGGGCCTGCCGGGCGATACCCCCATCGAGCCTTAAAAAAATGATTCCCTCTCCCGCTTCCCTTCTGTCATCGCCGGACTTGATCCGGCGATCCAGGGGACCGGGGATGCGCTGAACGCCGACGCCTTGCACGAGGCAAAGACTAGATCGCCGAATCAAGTCCGGCGATGACAAAATAAGGAGGGGCGCGTCAACACCATGCATATCCGCGTCTATCGCGACGAGGACTTCGGCGCCGTCGTCGCCCTCTGGAAAGATTGCGGGCTCGATCACGCGCCCAACGATCCGGCCCTCGACATCCCGATCCTGCGCGCCAGCAAGCATGGCGAGCTGTTCCTCGCCTTCGAGGACGCGTTGCTGCTGGGCTCGATCATGATCGGCCATGACGGGCATCGCGCCTGGATCTATCGCCTGGCGGTGCGCCCGGACCGCCGCCATCAGCGGATCGGGCGCGCGCTGGTCAATCATGCCGAGGGCTGGGCCGCGATGCGGGGTCTGCGCAAGATCCAGCTGATGATCCGCGAGACCAACCCCGATGTGCAGAGTTTCTACGAGAAGCTGGGCTATGAGATCACCCCGCGCACGGTGATGGCACGCTGGCTCGGACCCGAGGACCGCGAGAAAGCCGGCAAGATCGAGGTCGTCGTCAATCTGCTCGAGATGACCCAGCGCCCGGCGCGCCAGCCCGTGCCGACGCTCGAAGGCAAGATCGCGATCTTGCGCGCCGAGAAGATGCCGGTGCGCTTCTTCCGCTATCTCTATGCCGGCGTCGGCGATCCCTGGTTCTGGTATTACCGCCGCTATCTCAGCGACGCGGAGATCGCCGGAATCATCCATGATCCGCGCATCGAGATCTATGTGCTCTATATCGACGGCAGCCCGGCGGGCTATGTCGAGATCGACCGCCGCCATGAGAGCGAGGTCACGATCAACCATCTCGGGCTGATGGCCGAGCATATCGGCAAGGGGCTCGGTCCCTATCTGCTGATCTTCGCCATCGACGCCGCCTGGCAGAGCGATCCGACACGCGTCTTGATCGAGACCTGCACCCTCGATCATCCGAGCGCGCTGCCGCTCTATCAGAAGGCGGGCTTCCATCCGATCGGGCAGCGGACCGAGTTCATCGACGATCCGCGCATGAGCGGCCATGTGCCTTCCCATCTGGAACCGCGCCTGCCATGAGCGCGGGCCAGTTCGTCCGCCTCGCCGAGACCGGCCGGACGCAATTGGTCTATGAGCTCGACGGCGAGCCGGCGACGGCGCTTGCCGGCGACACGGTGATGACGGCGATCCTGACGCGGCGCGGCCATATCCGGCAGTCGGAGTTCGGCGACGGTCCGCGGGCTGGTTTCTGCCTGATGGGCGCCTGCCAGGATTGCTGGGTCACCCTGGGCGATAACCAGCGCGTGCGGGCCTGCTCCACATTGGTCAGCGCGGGGCTGGTGGTCCGGACCACACCCGCCCCTCTCGGGTAGCGCTCGTGACCGGGGGACGCATCGTTATCGTCGGCGCCGGCCCCGCCGGCACGCGTGCCGCCCTGACATTGGCGCGCTACGGGCTCAAGCCCGTCATCCTCGACGAGGGCCCGCGCCAGGGCGGACAGATCTATCGCCGTCCGCCGCCGCAGGGCGAGTTCCGCCGCAAGGCCAGCGCGCTCTATGGCTTCGAGGCGGCGAAGGCCCAACGGCTTCATCGCGATTTCGACGCGAGCCGGACGGCCTTCGAGCATCGCCCGGAAACCCTGGTCTGGGAGATCGAACCCGGCCGTCTTCATGGCTATCGCTATGCCGATCGGCATCGCTTCACCCTGGATTGGGAATCGCTCATCCTGGCGACCGGCGCCACCGACCGCATCGTTCCCGTTCCCGGCTGGACCAAGACCGGCGTCTTCAGCCTCGGCGGCGCCCAGGTCGCGCTCAAATATCAGGGCTGCGCCATCGGCCGGCGCACGGTCTTCCTCGGCAGCGGGCCCCTGCTCTATCTGGTGGCCTATCAATATGCCAAGGCCGGCGGCGAAGTGGCCGCGGTGCTGGACACGGCGCCCTGGGCTGCCAAGCGCCATGCGACACCGGCCCTCGCCCGCGCCCCCAGCCTTTTCGCCAAGGGGCTCTGGTATCTCGCTTGGCTCAAGGCCCGGCGTGTCCGGATCATCCACGACGTGCGGCCGATCGAGATCATGGGTCAGGATCGCATTTCCAGTATCGGCTTCGACACGCCCCAGGGCAGCGATTCCATCGGCTGCGATGCGCTGGCCCTGGGCTGGGGTCTGCGTTCCGAGATTCAATTGGCGGAGCTGGCGGGCTGCCGCCTCGCCTTCGATCCCCTCAACCGCCAATGGCTGCCGGAACGCGACCCGGACGGGCGCGCCGTCGGGCCGAAGCACATCTATCTCGCCGGCGATGGCGCCGGGATCGCCGGAGCCGATGCCGCCGAGGCCGCGGGCGAGTTGGCCGCGTTGGCCCTGCTGGCGGATCGCGGCACCGCCGTGGACCGCAACCGGCAGGCGCTCCTGCGCCGGCGCCTGGCCGGCTTCCGCGCCGCCCGCGCGGCGCTCGAGACCGCCTTCCCCTTCCCGCACACCCTCGCCGCCGCCCTGCCGAACAACGCCGTCCTCTGCCGCTGCGAGAACGTCACGGTCGGCGAGCTCCGCGCCACGGTCCGGATCGATGCCACCGAGCTCAACCGCGCCAAGGCCTATTGCCGTGTCGGCATGGGCCGTTGCCAGGGCCGCATTTGCGGACCGGCCGCGGCCGAGGTCCTCGCTGCGGCGCTCGGCAAGCCCGTCGAGGCGGTCGGACGCTTCCGAGCCCAGCCGCCGGTGAAGCCCCTGCCCCTCGAGCCGCTCGCGGAAGCGGAGCCGGTGCCATGACCGCCGCCCTTCAGGCCGACGCGATCGTTGTCGGCGGCGGCATCGTCGGCGGCGCGGCCGCGCTCTATCTGCGCAAGCGCGGGCTCCAGGTCATCCTGTTCGAGCGCGACCAGGTCGGCATGCGCGCCAGCGGCGTCAATTTCGGCGGCGTGCGCCAGCAGGGCCGAGACCTGCGCGAGATCCCGCTCTCGCATCTGGCGCGGCGCATCTGGGCCGATCTGCCCGAGCATGTCGGGATCGACGGCGAGCGCCTATTCAGCGGCCATCTGCGCCTCGCCCGCAGCGAGGCCGACATGGCGGTCTTGGAGCGCTATCGCGCGGATGCGGGCGCGCTGGGGCTCCCGCTCGAGCTCATGGGCCGCAACGCGCTGGTGGCTCGCTTTCCGTGGGCGGGCCCGCGCGTGGTCGGGGGCTCGCTCTGTGCCAGCGACGGCCATGCCAATCCGCGCCTGGTCGGGCCCGCCTTCGCGCTGGCGGCCCGCGCGGCCGGAGCCCGGGTCGAAGAGCAGACCGAGATCCGGACTGTCGATGCCTCAGGCAGCGGCTTCCGCGTCACCCTCGCCGATGGGCGCGGCGCCAGCGCCGGCATCCTGGTGAATGCCGCAGGCGCCTGGGCCGGGCAGCTGGCGGCGCAGCTGGGCGAGCCGGTCGCGGTGGCGCCGATGATCCCGCAGGTGCTCGTGACCGAGCCCGCGCCCTACGGCATTGTGCCGGTGCTGGGCGTCGTGGGCGGCGATCTCTATCTGCGCCAGATCCCGCGCGGCAACGTCATCTTCGGCTCGGCCGACCGTCCCGCGGGGGCCGACTTCCTGACCAGCCGCCCGACGGCGGCCATGAATATCGATGCCGCCCGCATCGCGCTCTCGATCATCCCCGGCTTGAAGCAGCTTGCCATCATTCGCAGCTGGACCGGCGTCGACGGCTATCTCGGCGACGGCTCGCCGATCATCGGGCCCAGCAGCCGTCATGCCGGCCTGTTCCACGCCTTCGGCTTCAGCGGCCACGGCTTCCAGCTCGGCCCCGCCGCCGGCTGGGTCGTCGCGGAATTGGCGACGGGGGCGGTGCCCAGCGCGCCGCTGACGGGGCTCGGGATCGAACGCTTCCTGGGGCCTGCGGCGTCGCCCTGAGCGCGTCGGCCGCCTTCAATGGCAGGTGGCGATTCCGGCACGCACCAATTGCGGCAGCAGGGTAGCGAACAGATTTTCCGCATGCTCCTTGGCAATGCGGCGCATCCCCTCTTCGGGCGTTTCCGTGGAACTGGCGGCCGCGCGCGGCCGAAGATTCCGCAAGACGAACTGCTCGCGGATCGCGTCTTCCAGCTTGTCCCGCGAGATCGGCTTGCCCTGCCCGGCATTGCCGAACACGCTGAGCGCGATGGCCTCGGCCGGCTCGATCGGGATCCCATTGCCCCAGACCTCGCTGGCAAGGTAGCGCCGCGTCTTCGTCTCCACCGCCGAGGCGAAGAGGGCCCGGTTGATGGGCGACAGGATATCGAACCGCACCGGATTGGCGGGCATCGGCGGCGGGACAAAGGGCTGCGCGGTCGGAACCGCGAGATTGCAGGCGGCCATGATATGGATCGTACGGTCGAGATCGCCGGTGAGCCTGGTCTCGGCGCGCATCCGGGCAACGATATCCTGCAGCGTGCTCGATCCTTGATTGACGATGCGGCAGATGGCGGGGAACGACTCCTTGTCGAAATTCAGTTCGCCGCGCGGCAGCTTGACGGTGATGTCGCTGTCCGACAGCATTCGCGTGGGCGCGAAGCTGATGCGCCGCAGATTCTGGATGGTTGCCGGGCCTGCGAGATGGGCATGGCCGCGCACGAAGATATCGCGGCGGAACCGTTGCGCCAGGAGGAAATCCTGCAGCAGTTGCCGCAACCGGTCGGTCGGCTGCTCGCGCAACAGCTTGGCGGCCGCCTCCGCCACCACCAGCTCCGTGTGATTTTCGACCAGCGTGGCGGCGCCGCAATAAGTGAGCTTCGCTTCCGCCATCGCATCGGCGATATCGGATGAATAGAAGCATTGCCAGGCGCCGTTGAGATATTCATGCACCAGATAGTTGGCGGGCTTGTCTTCCAGGGTCGTCAGATGCCGGACGGCCCCTTCGTTCTGCTGGTGATAGGCCGACTTCAGCTCGAGCAGGCCCTTGGTCTGGGCCAGTGATCGGGTCATGCGGTCCGCGACGGGACCCGACAGCTCCTGCGAGAACTCATAGAACAGCTTCTGATTGGGCGCCGATGCGGCCCAGCCCGGCATGGCGTTGTAGCTGACATAGGCCAGCCCGCCAGGCTTCAGGAAGCGCTTCACCAGCTTCCGGATCGAGCGCTGCACTTCCGGGGAAACCCAGGACAGGATCCCATGGATGGCGATGAAATCGCATTCCGGCAGGTCGCCATCCCCCAGCTCGTCGAACGCCTTTTCGAGAAAGGTCGCATTGCCGATGCCGGCGCTGCGCGCGACGATCCGGGCGTGGTCGATATGGGACGGGTTGAAATCCACCCCATAAAACTGCGCCTTGGGAAAGCAGGCCGCGAGCACGCTGGTGCTCTGGCCCAGACCGCAACCGAGCTCGAGATAATTGAAGGCGCCGTCGATCGGCCGAGGGTGGCAGCCATTGAGCGCCGCGACATAGTTCATCCAGGCCGGCGACAGCTCCCGGTAGAAGCCCTCGGTATAGAGCTGCTCGGTGACGTAGCCATGGCTCCAATCGTCAGGCTGCATGCGAGGGACCTTCCAAGGCGCTGGGGGATTTCGATCCTAAAGGAACTTTCCTAACTCCCGGTGAGGATGGTGCCAGAAGACGGCGGAACAGGGCAGGCACAATCAGCCGCGGCAGGCCCCCTCGCCCCAAAGCGAAGGGCGGGAAGACCTTTCGGCCTTCCCGCCCTTCTCCTACTGGCCCAGCAATGGGTCGCCGGATTCTCGTCTTGCAGTCTAGGAAGTGTGGACGTTGCTGCCGTCACCGCTCACCAGTACATAGCCGTCCTCACCGACCGTCGGAGTGATACCCGATGCGACGTGAACAAACATGGTATAGCCCGCCGGTACGCCCGTCGCACCTGTCGCCGCCACCCAGTGGTCGCCACCGCCGCTGTTGTTCAGATTGATTGTATCGCCAGCGTCGGCGTCGATCCGCAAGGCCTTCTGTGAACTATACCCCGCCCCACCCGGCGCAGCCACGCCCGTCGTGCTCATATCGACCAGGTCATTGATGTTCAGCGACAGGGTCTGGTTGCCCGAAGCGCCGGAGGTTGCGTTCTGGATTGAAATCGTTTCGATGCCTTTGAAGTGACCATTCAGACCGGCTGCGGTCAGATCGATCGAACTATCGAAGATGAGCACGTCACCGTGGTTGCCGTCCGTCAGCAGATTGTTGCTGACGTTGGTGCCCCCGTCGACGCTGTCGAGCGAGTCTCCGAAGATGACATCGTCACCGGTGCCGCCGTTCAGAGTATCGGCACCGGCACCGCCGATCAGGGTGTCGTTGCCGTCGCTGCCGGCCAGATTGTCGTTGCCGCTGCCGCCATCGAGGTAGTTAGCGGAGGCGTTGCCGGTAAAGTTGTCATTACCGGTGCCACCGATCAGACCTTCGATACCGAAGAGCCGGTCAAGCGAACCGCCTGACGCAGTCGCATTGCCACTGGCATCGAGTGTGACGGTGATGCCGGTCGTCTCGTTCGAGAAGTCGGCGATGTCGAACCCGTTGCCGCCATCCAGCGAGTCCGTGCCGGCCCCGCCCTGGAGGACGTCATTGCCGTTGTCGCCGGTGAGACTGTCGGTGCCATTGCCGCCGATCAGCAGGTCGTTGCCTTCGCCGCCATTGAGCGTGTCGTTGCCATTGTTGCCGACGAGCACGTCGTTGCCTTCGAAGCCCTGGATCCTTTCATTGTCGTCGTCGCCGACGATGATGTTGTCGAGGCCGTTACCAGAGATCGTTGTATTTTTGGTTGTAACGACATCGACCGTCGCCGTGTCGCTGAAGGTCGTCGACGTCCCGGTGTAGTCGAAGCTGCTGTTGTCGGTGTCGATGATGACGTTGCCACCCGTCAAGCTGGCACCGGCCCCGACCGCCGTGATCGAGATCACATCGCCATCGCGGTCGCTGTCATTCCAGAGCAGCCACTTGCTGTCGACGGCGAAAGTGCCCTGGCTGCCA
>NZ_JBOHKS010000070.1:0-8715 GCF_050729195.1 Hypericibacter sp. | reverse complement strand
CCGATCTGCCGGCGCAGTTCCAGCAGGGCCTCGACTACATGAACAAATTCGATGCCGACAAGAGCATCGACGATATCAAGGCCACCATTGCCGCCTTGCGGGCCCGCGGCTGCAAGAAGGTCGGCGTCATCGGCTTTTGCCTCGGCGGGCGTCTGGCCTTCATGTGTGCGGCCCGCACCGACAGCGATGCGACGGCCGCCTATTATGGCGTCGGCATCGACGGCCTGCTGGGCGAGAAAGACAAGATCCGCAAGCCGCTGCTGCTCCATATCGCGAAGCAGGATCGGTTTGTTCCGCCCGAAGCCCAGGCCAAGGTCCATGCCGCGCTCAAGGGCAACCCGCTGGTGACGATCCACGATTACGACGCGGACCATGCCTTCGCCCGCCACACCGGCTCGTCGCGCGTGCCGGCCCTCGCCGACCAGGCGGATGCGCGCACCGCGGCTTTCTTCGCCAAGCATCTGGCCTGATCGAAAACCCGCGCCTGAAACAGAAGGGGCCGCATGAGAATGCGGCCCCTTTTTCATGCGTTCAACGGCCTCGACGGGCGCTCAGTACTCGGCCTTGGCCTCGGCCTCTTCCGCCGTCTCCGCGGCCTCGTCGGCCGTGCCGGTGCTCTTCTTGTCGAGAAATTTGAGATTCTGTGCGCGGATGGCCGCCGCTTCGTCGTCATAGAGGAAGGGCAGCGTCGCATAGCGCAGGCCCCTGGTGACCGGCATCGCCTCATGGAGCAGCGAGCAGGAAAATACGACGGCGCCGCCGGTGGGCGCCTTGTATCGCCGCATGCCGAATTCCGGGAAGCGCAGTTCGCCACCGCTATGGTCTTCGGCATTCAGATTGATCGTGACTGCGAAGCGGCGATGCGCGGTGCCCGCCGTGGTGTTGTCGCGATGCGCCTTGAAGAATCCGGCATCATCGGCGCTGTAGCAGGCGACGATGTAGCGCTCGATGCGATTGACCGAGAACTGGAAGGATTTTTTGATCTCCGGCACCAGCCGCGCATGGATGCGCTGCACCAGGGCGTTGCGCAATGTGGGATCGCCGATGGTGACGTCGTTGCGGCGCTTGAAATTCGGATCGAGCTTGCCGACCGTCTTGCCGTTTTCGGTCCGCATGAAGCCAGACGCCGACGGCTGGCCGTTCTGATAGACACCGATCAGTGCCTTGCAGAACTCGGGCTCGAGCACCCGCGGCACCAGAAGCACCGGCGCCCAGAGCTCGGCGTTGGTCCGGGCATGCTCGCCCGGCAACGGCAATCCCTTGATCGCGGCTATGAACAGATCCGGCCGTTCGATGCTGCCACGGGCATAGACCCGCAGCATCGGGTCGAGAATCAGCCAATGCGGCCGATAGTCGGGCTCCGGCCTCTCGGCGCGCCGGTCCATCGCGCCATAGAGGCCGGACACGTGGCCGTCTTGGTCATGAAAGATGCGGGCCTTGGGAAAGGCCGTGGCCATGACCGGATCGACCTGATCCCCGCCGTCGCAGCTGACCGCGAAACGCACATGATTCTCGTCGCTGTCGGGCAGCGACGCCGCGGCGACGGCCAAATGCTCGACGAAGGCGTGGCAGACAGGGGCGCTGGCGCGGCCGAGAAACACCAGGGCGACGAAGCGGCCGCCGAGGCTCGGCATCGAGAAGCGCGGATTGAAGGTGGTATGCGCCTCGAACCAGGGCGCGGGCTCGCCCAGCCCGATCAGCCTGTCACGCGTTTCCGCCATGGATCCCCTCCCGCCAGGAGGTCGGCATAACCCCTCGCCGGCCCCCTGGGCAAGTGCTGGTTTGCGCCCTCAAAGGCTGAAAATCTCTCAATGAAACCCGTAAGTTGGCAAAAGCGATCGGCCGAAGCCGGGACTGCCGCCAAAATCGCATTCGTCGCCACCGCACCCTAAGCCGCCCATTAGAAAGACCGGGCTTTAAATTTCCGTAAGACCCGCGGAGGCTCGTTGGGCCAGGATAGCGATGGCCGGAGCCCGATCCCGGCATCGAATCCAGGGAGCGAACAGCCATGACCACACCGGGCATGAAGGGCACCGTCGCCATGACGTTGCCGGCGCGCAAGAAGCTCACGCTCGAGGCCGCGCGGCGCATCGCCTCGGCCGCCGAAGCGGAAGCGCTGCGGCAGGAATTCACCATGTGCATCGCCATCGTCGATGACGGCGGTCATCTGCTCTGCTTCGCGCGGATGGACGACACGCAGCTCGCAAGCATCGAGGTCGCGATCGCGAAGGCCCGTTCGGCGCTGATGTTCCGGCGGCCGACCAAGGCGCTCGAAGATCGCCTGACCGGCGGCTGGATGCCGACGCTCGGCCTCGCCGGCGTGGTGCCGGTCGAGGGCGGCGTGCCCCTGATCGTGGAAGAGGAGATCATCGGCGCCATCGGCGTCAGCGGCGGCACGGCGCAGCAGGACGGCCAGATCGCGGCGGCGGGATTGGCCGTGCTGGCCTGAGCCTGGTTGCGTTGGTCACCGGCATCGGTTTCCGTGGCGGCATCGATCGCAAAACGGTGTTACACAACACCGGCTCGATGTCTTCATTTGCCAGGGAACGCACGCGATGCTGAAGCTCAAGCGGATCGACAATATGGACATCCTGACCAAGGATGTTCAGCGGCTGGTGGATTTTTACCACGGAACCCTGGGCCTCGATTTCTTCCTGCCCTATCTGCCGGGGCAAAGCTGGGCCGCCATCGACCTCGGCAATCTGACGCTCTATGTGCTGAAGACGGGCGTCGGCGAGCGTGAGCCGCGCCGGACCGGAAGCAGCGCCGAGAGCGCGCCCGGGCTCGATTCATTCGCCTTCGAGGTCGAGGATCTGGACCTTGCGATGGCCGAGCTCGACGGCAAGGTCGAGTGGGTGAGCCCCCAGTTCGGCACCTGGCGGCATCCCAACGGAACCCATTATCGCTTCCGTGCCTTCTTCGACCCCGACGGGAACAAGCTCTACGTCACGGAACCGCACAAGGTCGCCGCTACCTAGAGGGGTCGACCGTCAGCCGACGGCGATGAGCTCCAGCGGCGTCTTCGACAGCAGGCGGCAGCCCTTTCGGTCCCAGACGACGGTATCGATGAGCGCAGTGTCGAACAGGCTCTCGAAGTTGGTGACCATCCCGTCCTCGAAGACGCGATCCAGGAACTCGTCGTCGCCGAGATTGAAGTAGAAGTCGCCGACCCAGTCGGGCGGCAGGCTCAAGCCCAGCTCGTAGCCAAGGGCCCAGCCGCCCGTCTCGGACCAGAGACCGACCTCGTCGTAATATCGCCGGAGGCGGCGATTCACCTCGCGCACGGTCAATCCCGCCTTCAGATCGGAGGTGATGACGTCGTAGACACCCGCGGCGAGGCGATAGCGTTCCACCAGGGCCTTGGGAGGATCGCCGACAAAGAACCCCCGCATCGCATTGCCGTGATAGCGGTTATAGACGCCGCACAGATCGGCGACCAGGATCTCGCCCGCCTCGATGACTTTCGTGCTGGCCATGCTATGGCCGATCGACTGGGGAACCCCGTCGACCACGGGCGCCGTGTTGAAGATCGGAATGAGGGCCGGAAACTCGCCACCCGCCTTCATCATCTCGTGAGTCACGGCGCCGAAGAGATCGAGCTCGGTGATGCCGGGCCTTAGGAGATCCTGAATCGTGCGGTGGCCGATGTCGCAGATCTTTGTCGCTTTCTCGATATAGGCGATCTCCTGCGCCGATTTCACCCGGCGCGCGCGGCGCAACAAGGCGCTGGAATCGACCACCTCGCAGCCGGCGGCGCGGAAGGCACCCTCGAACATCGTGCTGATGGCACGGTTGGGGATGTAGCTCCAGAACTCCATGCCGACCGTGCCGCTGAGCCAACCCTCTTTCGCCAGCTCCTCCGTGATGAAGCGCAGGTTCGGTGTCGCCCGGCGATCGGGAAGCCAGCGGTTGTGTTTGCAGATCGAGGTCCGCGCCATGACGGGCATTTCGGTCGGATTGTCGAAATGGATGACCCGATCCGATCCGGCATGGATCGCCGTGCCGTAGCATTGCGGATAGCGCATCGGCGAGTTCGCCTTGTACCAGCTCGTGAAGTAGCCATGGAGCCAGCAGATGGCTTCGGGCGTCGTGACCCAGAGCAGGTCGATCCCGCGCTCGCGCATCATCCCGCGGACCTTGGCAAGGCGTGACAGATACTCCGCTTCGCTGAACGGAAGCTCGACCGGGCCGATCTTCGCGGGATCGAAGGTTCCAGGGGTAAGACCGACATTCGTCACGCGAAACCTCCCAGGTTCTTCCAGCGTCAACCCATCTGTCGCTCCTTGCGAGCAACCGGTTCAATCGACGCCGCACTGCCATGTCAGTATGCCAGCCCATCGACCGCCGGAGATACCCCGCGCGGGGTATGGAGCGACAGCAGAGCGCGGCTCCTACTGTTGCAAAGGCTGCAGGCGCGACATCCGACGTGGCGATCATGACCTTCGAGCGCTTCGACGATCAGGTGGCGGTGGTGACCGGGGCCGCGCAAGGATTGGGCGCTGCGATCAGCCAGCTTTTCGTTTCTCGCGGCGCCTTCGTCCATCTCATGGATTTCGACCGCGACCGGTTACAAGCAACCGCCGCGAAGCTGGGATCCCGCGCCCGGGCGCATGTTGCCGATGTCACGCGCGAGGCGGAGATCCTTGCCGCCCGCGACGCGATCCTGAAGGAATCGGGGCGCTGCGACATCCTCGTCAACAATGCGGGCATCTATCCCTTCGAGGCGACGGCCGACATCACCGAGGCTTCCTGGGACCGTGTCTTCGACACCAACCTCAAGAGCGTGTTCTTCACGACCCGGGCCTTCATGACGGCGATGGCGGCACGGCAATATGGTCGGATCGTCTGTATCTCCTCGACGGACTCCTACATCCCCAAGCCGCTCTATCCGCATTACGCCGCCTCTAAGGCGGCCGTCCGCAGCCTGGTGAAGACATTCGCCCTCGAGCTGGCCGGCAAGGGTGTCCTGGTCAATGGCGTGAGCCCCGGCTCGATTGCCACCGAGCGGGCCCAGGAACAGGGCTGGCTGCCGCGCGCGATCCAGCGCATCCCCATCGGAAACGCCGCCTCGCCGGATCAGATCGCCGAGATTGTCGCGTTCCTCGCCTCCGGACGCAACCAGTTCATGACCGGCGAGACTGTCGTGGCGAGCGGCGGCGAGATCATGGTTTGAAGGAAACAGAGCCAGTGCCTCGATTGAAAACCGAGGCGGCGTGCCGGGGCCGGGCCGTCGGACTTCGGACGCCATAAGCATCAACAGGGAGGGCGACATGGGAATCAATCAGAGCTCGCAGGCACTTGAAGTCATCGATGCCTATCGGAAGGGCCGCGTCAGCCGCCGCCGCTTCCTCGAGGCCTGCGCGCTGCTCGGGATCGCGCCCGCAGCCCTCGGATTGACACGACGCGCACAAGCCGCCGAAGAGATCGTCATCGCCAACTGGGGCGGCGACGCCGAACGCGCGGAAGGCGAAGGCTGGGGCAAGCCCTTCACCGCGGATACAGGCATCGGCGTCAAGATCGACGGCAGCGGACCCATGCCCGGCAACATCAAGGCCATGGTCGACGCCAAGCATGTCACCTGGGATGTGGCCGAGATCGAGGTCTTCATGGCGATCGATCTGGGCGGGCAGGGCCTGCTCGAGCCGATCGACTATTCGATCGTCGACAAATCGAAGGTCCAACCCGGCTATGCGCTCGAGTTCGGCATCTGCAACTACACCTACAGCACGGTCGTCACCTACGACACCGCCAAGGTCGGGGCCGAACCGCCCAAGGATTGGGTGGATTTCTTCAACATGGAGAAATATCCGGGCAAGCGCGCCATCTGGAAATATGGCATCGGCGCCTGGGAGGCGGTGCTGCTGGGCGACGGCGTCGCGCCCGACAAGCTCTATCCCCTCGACATCGACCGCGCCATCAAGGCCGCGCGAAAGCACGCCGACAATCTGGTCTATTTCGAGAGCGGCGCCGACAGCCAGCAGATGCTCCTCACCGGCGAGATCGTCATGGGTGCGCTGTGGCATACGCGCGCGAGCGTGCTCGATCGCGACACCAAGGGCAAGGTGACCTGGACCTGGAACCAGGGCGCCTTGAGCGCCTCCTCCTGGACCATCCCCAAAGGGGCCGAGCATGTCGCGGCGGCACAAAAATTCATCGCCTCCACCCAGATTCCCGAACGGCAGATCGAAGTGTTCAAGATCATGGGGAATGGCTGCGCCAATCCGGCCGCATCGGCCATGCTGCCGCCGGAGCTCGCCCGCAACGATCCGGGCCGGGCGGAGAATCTGAAGCAGCAGATCATCATCGACCAGCAATCCTATGCCGGCAATTACGACGCCTGGCTGAACAAATGGCTGGACGGGATCTCGAGCTAGCGAAGAGTCCGCCCTAGCCGCCTTTCGCGGCGCGGCGGTGGCCGCTGACCTCCATGCCGTCTTCCGGCCTCAGGAAGCGGAAGCCGGGGAGCGCCAGGAGCGGAATGACCGCCATCAGCAGGAACACCTCGTGGAAGCGCGCGGTGGTGAGCGGCGCGCCTTCCGCGGTGAGCAAGCCCAGCAGCATCGCGCTGAGCGAGACGCCGAAGCTGACGGTGAGCTGCTGCAGCACCCCGCCAAGGCTGGTGGCGCGGCTGAGCTTGTCGGACGGCATCTCGGCATAGGAGAGCGTGTTGGAGGTCATGAACTGCGCCGAGCGGAGCAGCCCGAAGAACGCGATATAGATCGCGATGACCCAATAGGGCGTGTCCGGCCCGATCAGGGCGAAGCCCGCGATCACGGCCGCTCCCAGGAGCGCGCTCCAGAACAGCAGCCGGTCGAAACCCAGCGTTCGCAGCAGGCGCGTCGAGATCGGGCGGATCGCCAGCGCACCGAAGCTGGTGACGAAGGTGAGCGAGCCCGACAGGACCGGGCTCATGCCGAAGCCGACCTGCAGCATGAGCGGCAGGAGATAAGGGACACCGTTCATGCCGATGCGGGCGAGACCGCCCGAGAGGGTGCCGATCCGGAAGGAGCGCAGCCGGAACAAGGTCAGATCGACCGCGGGCGCCGCCACCTTCCGCGCATAGCGAACGAAGGCCAGCAGGAACAGGGCCGCCGCGATCAGCACGGCGATGATGGCCAGGGTCGGAATCGTCGGCCGGCCGACATTCTCGATGCCATATTGCAGGAGCGCCACCCCCGCTCCCACCATCAGGAAGCCGGGGAAATCGAACCTCACCTTTTTGTCGCCGCGAATCTCCTCCACATAGCGCAAGGCCAGCAGGATGCCGGCGCAGCCGAACGGGATGTTGATATAGAAGATCCAGCGCCATGACGCGTAGGTGGTGATCACGCCCCCCAGCAAGGGCCCGATGACCGGCCCGATCAAAGCCGGCAGGCTCATATAGATCATCGCCGTGAAGAACTGGCCGCGCGGGAAACTGCGCAGCAGGATCAGCCGCCCCACGGGCGTCATCATGGCGCCGCCGAGGCCCTGCAGCGCGCGGGTCGCGACCAGCATCGCGAAACTGTCCGCGATCCCGCAGAGGCAGGAGCCGATGGTGAAGATCACCAGCGACAGCACGAAGATCCGGCGCGCGCCGAAGCGATCGGCGAACCAGCCGCTGACGGGAATGAACACCGCCAGGGTCAGGACATAGGTCGTGACCGCCAGGTTCATGCGCAGCGGCGTCGTGGCGAGGTTCTTCGCCATATCCGGGATGGCGGTCGTGATGATCGTCGAATCCAGCTGTTCCATCAGGAACGCGATCGCGACGACCAGGGGGATGAGCAGGCGAAGGCGGGGATTGCGGACCGTGGCGAACTGATGTTCGTCCGGCTTGCGGTCGGAATCGGTCATGCGGGAGGATTTATCCGAGGGCCATGTCCAGAAACTCTACATCCGGCGGATGCGATTCGAAGGTTGCGTTCTCTTAAGGATCCCCTGTCCCCGGCAACCCGGGCCCGGAACGTTCAGCCCGGACGGCGGCAGATGACGACATCCGTATGCTCTCCGAGGATCCCGTGATCTTCGTCGTGAAAATGCCGGATGTCGACCTCGAACGGCGCCCATCGCGCGATCTGGCTTTCGATCGCGTAGCCATAATCGAAGGTGACGAGGGAGCGTCCCCGACCGATCGGATTGCCGTGATATTGGGGCGGCTGGACCAGATGGCGGACAAATCCCGGCTTCGTACGCGCCGCGCGCCGGTGCGCCGCCTCGGCCTGATTCTTGCGGATTGGGAGTGTCAGCAGGCAATGGCCGCCGGGCCTCAAGGTCCGGTAGACCTCGCGAAAGACCTTGGCCGGCTCGAACACATGCTCCATGACGTCGAGGGCGATCACGAGATCGAAGCGGCCATCGGGAAATCGCTGCGCCGCCAGATCTTCGTGACGGCCGTGGCGGAACAAGGCCTCCAAGCGGCCGAAGCCGAAGTATTGCGAGGCGACGTAACCCGCGGCTTCGCGCCGGAGTTTGACCGAGATGCCGCGATTGGCCGGCGAGGATTCATGAATTGCGAGCCGGCGCCAATCGGGCGCCACCTCGTTGAGCGCAAGGGTCAGGGCGCGCTCGCGCACCACCGACCGGCAGAGGGGACAGAGGAGATTGTCGCGATACCACGCGTTGCCGGAGGCGAAGGTGACCGCAGTCTCGCAGATCGGACAAAAGCCGGCGTGACGATACATCCTTGCCTTGCCAGATGCCGCGGGATCGGTCCTTCCGGCGACGGCCTCCCCT
>NZ_JBOHKS010000069.1:0-10323 GCF_050729195.1 Hypericibacter sp. | reverse complement strand
GGTGGCATCGATGACGCCTCCGACGACAAGCTGATGCATCCGTGAGGAAACCTAGGGGACGAGGAGCCTTGGTATAGGTCGCGGAACGAAGCCCTCGATTCCACGGCGAGACGTCACCGCCCATACTTCCCCTTCGCCCGCCCCTTCCACATCGCCCGCGCCTGATCCAGCGCTGCCTCCTGCGTCGGCGCGCGCCCGAGCAGTTTGAGCGCGATCGCCACCGTGCCGATCACGGCGGCCGTCGGCCCCGCTGGTGCCGCCTCGCCGCGCCAGAGCGCCAGCACGGCCCTGGGATCGAGCGGTTCGTCGCGCCAGCCATGGCGCTCGCCCGCGAGCAAAGGCGGCCAGGTCTCTTCGGTCAAGGCTTCGCCTTCTACCAACCCCACGCGGCAGGGCTTCTCCGGATTGATCTGGGCCTCGCCGCCGCCGCCCTTGAAGATCGCGGCCTTGGGCTGCTTCAGGAACCGCGCTGCCTCCTGGTGGGTGACGATGTAGGTCGGATGGAACACGCCCTGAAGCTGGGCCGTCGCCGCCAGCGGATTGAGCTCGCGGCAGAAACTGTTGGCGGGCGTGCGCAGGCCCAGGATCGGGCGCATCGCGAACAGCCGCAGCAGCGGCGGACAAAAGCGCTCGATCGGCAGATAGGCGAAACCGCTGCGCTGGATGCGCCGCGCCGCATCCTCGACCGAGTTCGCCGCCTCGATGCCCAGCGCCTGCAGCACCCGCGGCGTGGTCGCCTCGCCGACGCCGGCCAGGCCATGCATCGCGATCTTGATGCCCTGTTCCGCCAGCAGCAGCGCACTCAGGATGAAATAGGGCAGCTGCTTATGCCGGTCCGCATAGGACGGCCAATCGATCTCGGCCGCAGGTTCGTCCGGCAGCTTCCACCAGCGCTGCGCCGCGCGCACGAATCCGGCCAGCTCCTCCGGCGTCTCCTTGCGGTAGCGCAGCAGCAGGAAGAGCGCGCCGATCTGCATCGGCTCGGCGCTGCCGGCGAGGATCGCGGTCATCGCCTCCTCGGCCTCGTCGATCGTGAGCGACCGCGACAAGGTCGGTCCGCGCCCGACCAACCGCAGGAATTTGGCGAAGGGATGGAGCGTGTCGGCCGTGCCGCCATCCTCGCCGGAATCGCCGTCGCTGCGCTTGTTGTCGTCGGGCATGTCCGCAGTGTAGCAGGCGATGGCCCTCATGCCGACCCACCGGCAGAACATCCTCTAAGCCCCGCTATTGCCGGGCAGATCGCCGCTTCTTCCAGGGCGTCGCGGTCCGAAACCGGAGTCGCCGGCGGGCGGCCATGGCGGAGGACGGGCTCTGCGCTCCGCCGCAAATGCCTGTAGTATGTAACCGGGTGGGAGGCGCCCCTGGGGCGCACGAGGCTCGGGAGGCCGCGATGGAATATTATGATCTGGGAACCTATGGCTGGCCGGTGACCACGAGAAGCCCGGAGGCTCAGCTTTGGTTCAACCGGGGGATGGCGTGGTGCTACGGCTTCCATCACGAGGAGGCGATCGCCTGCTTCGAGCGCGCCTTGCAGCACGATGCTCAATGCGCCATGGCCCATTGGGGCATCGCCTATGCTGTCGGGCCGAACTACAACAAGCGCTGGGAAGCCTTCGATGCGGAAGACAAGCGCAATTCCCTGGCGCGGGCCCTCGACGCTTGTGCCCAAGCGGCCCGCCTGGCCACGGGCACGACGGCGATCGAGCAGGGGCTGATCGCCGCGCTCGCGAAGCGCTACCCGCCGAGCGCAGCCGAAGAGAATTTTGCGCCCTGGAATGACGCCTATGCCGATGCGATGCGCGACGTGCACGCGGCCCATCACGACGATGTCGATGTCTGCGCGTTGTTCGCCGACGCCCTCATGAACCGCACGCCCTGGCAGCTCTGGGACCTCGTCACGGGCGAGCCGACCCCCAATGCCGGTACGAGAGAAATCACGAAGGTCCTGGAAGCGGCGTTCCGGACGCTCGACGCCAAGGGCGCCAATCGGCATCCGGGCCTGCTTCACCTCTATGTCCATCTGATGGAGATGTCGCCGCATCCGGAGCGGGCGCTCAAGGCCGGCGATACGCTGGTTCATCTGGTCCCGGATGCGGGCCACCTGGTCCATATGTCGACGCATATCGACGTTCTGTGCGGGCACTACCACGATGTCGTCGCGCGCAACTCGGCGGCGATTGTTGCCGATAGCAAATATATGGAACGGGCCGGTGCGATGAATTTCTATTCGGTCTATCGCAGCCACAATTATCACTTCAAAGTCTATGGTGCGATGTTTCTCGCGCAGTACGCGCCGGCAATGGAGACGGCGGAGGAATTGATCCGGAACCTGCCTCCGGCTCTCCTCCAGACAGGTTCCCCGCCGATGGCCGACTGGCTCGAGGGCATGGTCCCGATCAAGCAGCATGTCCTGATCCGTTTCGGGAAGTGGCGGGAGATTCTCGATCAACCTCTGCCCGATGACCCGGAACTCTACTGCGTCACCACGGCCCTGATGCGCTATGCGCGGGCAGTCGCAATGGCATCCCTGGGCGATGTCGGCGGCGCCGAGACCGAGCGCGATGCCTTCCTCGCCGCCCGCGGGCGAGTGCCCAAGACCCGGATGCTGTTCAACAACACCTGTCTCGACATTCTCGCGATCGCCGACGCGATGATGATCGGCGAGATCGAATATCGGAAAGGCAACCATGATCTCGCCTTCGAGCATCTCCGCCGCGCGGTCGAGCTCGACGACAATCTGCCCTATGACGAGCCATGGGGCTGGATGCAGCCCGCCCGGCACGCGCTCGCCGCCTTGTTGATGGAGCAGGGAAGGCTCGACCAGGCGGAAGCGATCTACCGGGCCGATCTGGGTCTGGACGGCACGCTTCGTCGCGCCTGCCAGCATCCCGACAATGTCTGGAGCCTGCATGGACTCCACGAATGCCTGGCGCGGCGTGGCGAGACCGTCGAGGCCGCGCATATCAAGCGGCGTTTGGATATCGCGGTCGCACGGGCCGATGTGCCCATCAAGGCCTCCTGCTATTGTCGCCTTCGGACCGCGGCCTGATCTTCCGTCCCCGGCTTGCCCAGCCCTGCTGCCTCGCCTAGGCTCGGGCGCGATTGCGCTCTGAAGGGGGATAGCCGGTAATGCAGCCGAGGCACGCGAAGCGTATCACGCCGCTCAATTGGGATCAGCCCGGCCATGCCGCCTGGTCCTTCAGCCATATGCGCCGCCTGTTCCCGACGGCGCCGGTGGCGCGGGGGCCCGGCCCGGTCGCGGCCCTGCCGCAAGCCTCCCAGGATCTCGACCGGCTGCCGCTGGGGCGCGACGACGGCTCGAACATCACGCTGCTCGATTTCCTGCGCGCCAGCGACACCAACGGCTTCATCGTCCTCCATCGCGGCCGGGTGGTCTATGAGCGCTATTTCAACGGGCTCGAGCCCGAGGACGCGCATCTGGCCATGTCGGTCTCCAAGTCGGTCGTGGGCGATCTCATGGGCATCCTGGTGGCCGAGGAGCGGATCGATCCGGCAGCACCGATCGCGCATTACATCCCGGACCTGAAAGCGACGGGCTATGAAGACGCCACGGTCCAGCATGTGCTCGATATGCAGACGGGCGTGCGCTTCGTCGAGGATTATTACGATCTCAATTCCGACGCCTTCACGATCGATATCGCCTGCAACTGGAAGCCGCCGCGCGGTCCCAACGATCCGATCTCGCTCTATGACATGATCCGCGCGATCAAGCCCGAGCGCGCCCATGGCGAATATTTCACCTACCGCTCCGCCGACACCGATCTGCTCGGCTGGCTGATGGAGACGGTGACGGGAACGGACCTGGCCGATCTCCTCTCAGACCGGCTCTGGTCGAAGCTCGGCACCGAGCATGACGCTTATTATTCGCTCGACAAGGTGGGCACCGCGCTGGCCGATGGCGGCTTCTGCGCCTCCTTGCGCGATTTCGCGCGCTTCGGGCAGATGCATCTCGATCAGGGTCTCTTCAACGGAAGGCAGATCGTTCCCGCCGATTGGGTCCGGCGCACCCGGCGCGGCGATCCGAGCAAGTTCCGCGGCGAGCCCTACAAGACCCAGATGCCCAAGGGCGCCTATTCCCATCAATGGTGGGTGCGCGACAGCCATGCCGGCGTCCAGCTGGCGCGCGGCATCTTCGGCCAGATGATCTATGTCGACCCGCCCAACGAGATGGTGGCGGTCAAGCTCTCGACCTGGCCCAAGCCGACCATGCCCGAGATGATCGTCGAGACCCTGCGCGCGCTCGACACCATCGCCGCCTGGGTCACGCAGGACGGGTGATCTGCCGGACGGCTGACGGGCAGCAGTCTGCCATCACCGGGCTCGTCCTCTTTCCTGTCATCGCCGGACTTGATCCGGCGATCCAGGGCAGGGAGCTTTCGCGATCCGGACGAAGGCTGGATGCCCGGATCAAGTCCGGGCATGACAGAAGAGGGGTGGCGCTTCACCACGCCAATGCCCTCCTTCTTCCACCTCCCCGCCACGCGAGACGCCTCACGAATGTCACGCGGGCGTTGCTGCAGCGCACAGTGATTGCGACCGGGCGCCGCACCGGCCATCGATCCGGCGGATTCCCGTGGGCCGGTCCATTTCGCCGCAGGACGGGCGCGTCAGAACGCATGCTAGCGTTCCGGCGCATGCGCGAACTCCGATCGATTGCAGCGGCCGCAACCCCGGCATCCCATCGATCCGCGAGGGTCGCGGTGTCGGGGGCGTCACGGATGTTGCCTGCGAGCCGGTGGTTCGTTCTGATTGCCGCGATCGCCGTTCTGGCGATGATCGCGCTGACCCTCATCGCGCAGCATCTGGTCGCGACGATCCCGGCCGGATCGCCGCAGGGCTTGCGTCTCGTCGCCTTCGTGAAGGCCGCCGAGATCGGGCTGCTGCTGCTGTTCGGGTTCGCGATGGTGCCGCCGGCAATCCGCCAGGCCGCTCGCCTGCTCGCCTATTGTGCCCACCGCCAGGTCGATAGCGAGAAACGCTGCTCCTCCCGGCTGGCCGACATGGTGGCCCTCGGCGTCTGGGCCATCTCGGCCATCGCGCTCGCGGTTACAGCACCGCCGCTCTGGGAACTGTTCTCCTCCAGCACCGGGTTCTAGCGCTCCTTCGCCGGCGGCCTGCCGCCGGAACTCCCTTGGATTGACGCCCGCGGGCCGGTCGCTAAAGTCGGCCTCCCGCGAGCCCGCGGGTTCGATCCGACATGATTTCCCCGAGGGAGTGGCCATGGCGACCAACATCCGTATCAATGGCGACCGGCTGTGGCAGAGCCTGATGACGCTGGCCGAGATCGGCGCCACCGAGAAGGGCGGGGTCTGCCGCCTGGCCCTGACCGACCTGGACCGCCAGGCGCGCGACCTGTTCGTGCGCTGGTGCAAGGATGCGGGTTGTAGCGTGACAATCGACAAGATGGGCAACATCTTCGCGCGCCGTCCCGGCCGCGACGACAGCCTGCCGCCGGTCATGACCGGCAGCCATATCGACACCCAGCCCACGGGCGGCAAGTTCGACGGCGCCTATGGCGTGCTGGCCGGCCTCGAGGTGATCCGCACGCTCAACGATCACGGCACCGAGACGCAAGCGCCGGTCGAGGTCGTGGTCTGGACCAACGAGGAAGGCTCGCGCTTCGCGCCGGCCATGGTGGCCTCGGGCGTCTTCGGCGGTGCCTTCGATCTCGACTACGCGCTCTCCCGCGCCGACACGGACGGCAAGACCATGGGCGAGGAGCTGAAGCGGATCGGCTATTTCGGCGACCAGGAGGTCGGCAAGCGCAAGGTCGGCGCCTTCTTCGAGGCGCATATCGAGCAGGGCCCGATCCTCGAGGCCGAGAAGAAGCAGATCGGCATCGTCCAGGGCGTGCAGGGAATCCGCTGGTACGAGGCCGTGGTGACAGGCCAGGAGGCCCATGCCGGCCCGACCCCGATGAAGCGGCGCAAGGATGCGCTGGTGGGCGCCGCGCGCATGGTCGGTCATGTCAACCGCATCGGACTGGAGAATCAGCCTTACGCCTGCGCCACCGTCGGCATGATGCAGGTGTCGCCCAACTCGCGGAACACCATCCCTGGCCGCGTCTTCTTCACCGTCGACTTCCGTCATCCCGACGAGGCGGTGCTGAACAAGATGGACGCGGCGCTGCGCAAGGCCTGCGAGGACGAGGCGCAGGCCATCGGCCTGCAGCTCGAGCTCAAGGAGATCTGGTACTCGCCGCCCGTCAAATTCGCGCGCGAATGCGTGGGCGCGGTGGAGGCGGCGGCCAAATCGCTGGGCTATGCCAACATGCCGATCATCTCGGGCGCGGGGCACGACGCGGTCTATCTCTCGCGGGTGGCGCCGACGGCGATGGTGTTCGTGCCTTGCGAGGACGGGATCAGCCATAACGAGATCGAGAACGCCACCAAGGACGATATCGCCGCCGGCTGCGACGTGCTGCTGCGGGCGATGATCGAACGGGCGAACGCGCCGGCGGCCTGAACGACTCGGGTGGGAATCGGGCAAACGGGTCAGGGCATCCGTCCCCGATCGGCCCTTTTCCCGATCCCCGGCCTTTGAAAGGAATCAATGCCCGGGCCGGTTCCGGGCTTGGCGCTTGAAGCTCTCTGGCGCCGGACTAGGCTCTTGGACAGGTCTCGATCGGGTTGGGAAGCCCGAGGGATGAGACTGGTCATTGGTAGCCGGCGGACGGCCCGTTCCCGCCTCGGGGGTATCAGGGGCATCGCCGCATTCGGGGGGACCCTATGCCTTTATCGAAAAGACTGGCCGCGGAGTTCGTCGGCACCTTGTGGCTCGTGCTCGGCGGTTGCGGCAGCGCCGTGCTCGCACTCGCTTTTCCGGATGTTGCCGCCTCGCCCAATTTCGGCATCGGCATTCTCGGCGTTGCCTTGGCTTTCGGCCTGACCGTTCTGACCATGGCCTTCGCCATCGGCCATATCTCGGGGTGCCATCTCAATCCGGCCGTCTCGCTCGGCCTCGTCGTGGCCGGGCGTTTCCCGGCCAAGGATCTGATCCCCTATATCGTCGCCCAGGTGCTGGGTGCGATCGCGGGTGCCGCCATCATCTATCTGATCGCCAGCGGTCACCCGGGCTATGAGATCGGACGTTTCGCCGCCAATGGCTATGGCGAGGCGGCGCCGGGAAGTTTCGGTTCGCCCGGCGGCTACAGCCTGGTCTCCTGCTTCATCTCCGAAGTGGTCATGACCTTCATGTTCCTGATCGTGATCCTGGGTGCTACCGACGAGCGTGCGCCCAAGGGCTTGGCACCGATCGCCATCGGTCTTTGCCTCACCCTGATCCATCTGATCTCGATCCCGGTGACGGCGACCTCGGTCAATCCGGCCCGCAGCACCGGCCCGGCGCTCTTCGCCGGCGCCTGGGCCCTGGGTCAGCTCTGGCTGTTCTGGGTCGCGCCCCTCATCGGCGCCGCGATCGCGGGCGGCCTCTACAAGACGATCTGGCGCAAAGAGTAACTTCGGGCGCCTGTTCGCTGAAACGACAGGGCCGGATGCCTTCGCATCCGGCCCCTCGTCTTTGATCCCAGCTCAAATCATCGACAGCGGCGCCTTCCGGCTCGGCGGCGGCGACAGCGTATCGAGCTCGGTCAGGTCCTGCTTCGTCAAGATGAGATCGATCGCCGCGCGGTTCTGACGGACATGGTCGGGGTCGGAGGCTTTCGGAATCACGATCGCGTCGGGCCGGCGCAGGATCCAGGCCAGCGCCACCTGCTTCGTCGTGACGCCATGGCGCTCGGCGATGCGCTTCGTCTCGCCGCGATTGGCGAGCGCGCCGATCTCCAGCGGCGAATAGGCCATCAGCGGAATCTTGCGCTTCGCCTGCCAGGGCAGGAGGTCGAACTCCGGCCCGCGATGCTTGAGATTGTAGAGCACCTGGTTGGCGGCGCAGGCCTTGCCCTGCGGCAGCGCGAACAGCTCTTCCATATCCTCGGCATCGAAATTGCTGACACCCCAATGCCGGATCTTGCCGGCGGCACGCAACGCCTCGAAGCCGGCGACGGTCTCGCTCAAGGGCTCGTTACCGCGCCAATGCAGCAGATAGAGATCGATGCGATCGGTCTTCAGGCGTTTGAGGCTGCGCTCGCAGGCGAGCGCCACGCCGCGCCGGCTGGCATTCTGCGGATAGACCTTGCTGACGATGAAGACCTCGTCGCGCCGGCCCTTGACCGCCTCGCCCACGACCTCCTCGGCACCGCCCTCGCCATACATCTCCGCGGTGTCGATCAGGCTCAGGCCCAGATCGAGCCCGAGCTTGAGCGCCGCCACCTCGCGCTTGCGGTCGCCGCCCTTCTCGCCCATGCGCCAGGTGCCCTGGCCCAGGGCCACGGTCTTGTCGCCTGAAGGCAAGGCCACGGTTCGCAATGTCGCCATCGTCAGCCTCCCGTTGCGCTCGAGGGCTCGCTCAGCCGGCGAAGCCTTCCGCGCGATGCGTCTCGCGCCCGCCCAGCAAGGTGAGATCGACTTGCGTCTCTCCGATCTCGGGCGCGGCGCTGTGAGCCATTCCAATGTCTGCTTCAGAAACAAAAAACGCCCTCTCCTGAGGGGAGAGGGCGCCGTCGATCAAATCAGGCTGTCCGCGAAAAGACAAATCCGAAGGGTTGGACGACCCTCGGGGCAGGCTCTCGGCTCAATCCGCCAGGGCGGCGACGCCGATCGGCAAGCTCATGCCGGTGCCGCCGAGGCCGCAATAGCCGCCCGGATTCTTGGCGAGATATTGCTGGTGATACGCCTCGGCGTAATAGAAGGGCCCGGCCGGCGCGATTTCGGTCGTGATCGGGCCGAAGCGGCCTTGCGTCAGCACCCGCTGATAGGCCTGGCGCGAGGCTTCGGCCGCCCGGAGCTGCTCGGCGCTGGTGGTATAGATGGCCGAGCGATAAGCCGTGCCGACATCGTTGCCCTGGCGCATGCCCTGGGTCGGGTCGTGGCTCTCCCAGAAGATCTTGAGCAGGGCCTCGTAGGAGGTCTCCTTCGGGTCGAACACCACCAGCACGGCCTCGGTATGGCCGGTCAGGCCGGTGCAGGTCTCGCGATAGGTCGGGTTGGGGGTGGTGCCGCCGGCATAGCCGACGGCAGTAACCCAGACGCCCGGCGCCTGCCAGAATTTGCGCTCCGCGCCCCAGAAGCAGCCGAGGCCGAACACCGCCTGCTGCAGGCCCGCCGGGAAGGGCGGCGTCAGCTTGCGGCCATTGACGTAGTGGGCCTCGGGGACAGACATGGCTTCGGCGCGGCCGGGGAGGGCCTCGGCCGTGGTCGGCAACTTCAAGGATTTCTCGGCGAAGAGGCGGCTGAGCATGAGGGACCGTCCTTGTTCTTGGGGTTCTCGGGTCTGCCCCAGGAATTGGCGGATCAGGGCCCGGAAAACAAGACCCGCGGCCGGGACGGGGCTATCACGTCAGCTTGAGACGAGGGTGAACTTGAGACGAGGGTGAAGAGGTGAGCTGGGTCTGTCCCTTCCCCCCTTGCGGGAGAAGGCTAGGAAGGGGGCATACGCGGTGGTGAGACCGCGTCATCCCCCTCCTTGATCCTCTTCCGCGAAGCGGGGGAGGAGATAAAAACCTACCGCCGGCTGCCGGCGCGGCGGCGGGTCGGCGGGGCGACCGGCTCGCCGAAATGCTGGGCCATGGCGCGGGCCTTGATTTCGGGCCAGCGCTCGACCAGCTCGGTCGAGCTGATGGCGCCGTAATGGCTCATGATCTCCTGAGCCAGGCTGAGGCACATCGGCTTCTCGACCGCGACCCAGTGATCGAACTCCCAGGCCACGCCCTCGTCCTGGAGCGACGCCGTCGCCAGGAAGACATAGGCGTCATGACGGGCATCGCCCGCCTTCACCACGCAAGGGCGCAGCGCGTAATCGTCGGACTCGTACCACTGGATGCGGGCGACATCCTCGGCGGTGAGGCTGGTCACGAGCCGCCCTTCGACCTTGCCGCCCGGCGTCGGGACGATGATCGGAAAAGACTCGTTCTTGGCGCGGCGGCGCTCATAGCCGAGAATCTCGGCCGGCGCATGCGCGATATCGCTGGTGTCGCGGTTCAGCACCTGCTGCAGCAGGTCCGCATCCATCAGGCTGCCGAAAAAGAAGAGGCGCATCGTCCTTCACTCCCTGAAACCGGAACTCATGATCCTGCGTTGCCGGACCCGATGAAGGCCGGTAGCGCCGCCGCTCCGGAGCCAGGGCTGGCTCCCAGAGGCGTTCAGACCGTTTTTGCCGTTTTGGGAGAGGGCCCCCAGGCGGCGAACAACAAATCACGTCCCAATCGGACCCGGCATCACCGATGCCGCTCAACCAATAAGAGGCCGC
>NZ_JBOHKS010000068.1:0-20644 GCF_050729195.1 Hypericibacter sp. | reverse complement strand
CGAGCGAGGCGGTGCTGGTCCAGGCCTGGGACGGCTGGTGCAATTACGGCATCGCCGAGAATGCGGCCATCAAGTTCGTGATCCCGAAGGAAGGCAGCGACATGTGGGTCGACACCATGGTGGTGACGGCGGCCTCGGAGCATAAGGACGCGGCCATGGCCTTCATCAACTATGTGCTGCGGCCCGAGGTGCATCGCTGGGTGGCGGAGAACATCCTCTACAAGGTGCCGAACCAGAAGGCGATGGAAGGCCTCGATCCGAAGCTGATCGAGCAATATCCCAATATCGGCATGACGCCGGCGGATCTGATGAAGCAGGAACAGCTGCGCGATCTGGGCAAGGCGCAGAAGGACTACACCCGCGCCGTAACCGAGATCACCTCGGCGCAGTAAGGCTGACGGCGGAAGCGGGGCTGTCCCGGTCGTTCGGGACGGCCCCGTCTTCGCCTCATCCGGTTCGTCGCTTCCGATGAGCTCGATCGCCCTCCCCACCGCCGAGCCGCGCCTGCCGCGATGGTCGCCGGCCGCCCGGACGCGCGCCGGCCTGCTGGCGCTGCCGCTGGGATGGATCGCCCTCTTCCTGGTGCTGCCCTGCGCGCTCGTCGTGGTCTTGAGCTTCTTCGAGCGCGGCACCTATGGCGGCATCGACTACATCTTCACGCTCGAGAATTACAGCCGCGCCGCCGACAGCCTCTATCTTGGCATCCTCCTCACCTCGCTCAAGATCGCCGGCCTCGCCACGCTGATCGCGTTCGTCCTGGGCTATCCCATGGCCTATCTGATCGCGACGGCGCCGCTGCGCTGGCAGAAGATCCTGCTGCTTCTGGCGGTCTTGCCCTTCTGGACCAACTATCTGATCCGCACCTATGCCTGGATCGTGATCTTGAACCGGCAGGGACTGATCAACGGCCTTCTCTCCTGGCTCGGCCTGACCAGCGAGCCGGTCGACCTGCTCTATAACGAGTTCGCGATCCTGGTCGGGCTGGTCTATGCCTATCTGCCCTTCATGATTTTGCCGCTCTATGCGGCCATCAGCCGGCTCCCGTCCGACCTGATCGAGGCCTCGACCGATCTGGGCGCGCCCGGCTTCACCAGCTTCCGGCGCATCACGCTGCCGCTGACGGTGCCGGGGGCCGCCGCCGGCGCCATCTTCGTGTTCGTCTACAGCATGGGGAATTTCATCACGCCCGACCTCTTGGGCGGCGGGCGCACGGTCATGGTCGGCAATCTGATCTATGACCAGTTCCTCAATGCGCGCGACTGGCCCTTCGGCGCCGCGCTTTCTTTCATCCTGATGGGGGTGATGATGGCGCTCCTGAGCCTCCAAGCCTATCTCGTCAACCGCGCGCGGCGGATGGGCACCTATGACTGACGCCAGCGCCCTCGCCAGGCTGCAGGGCCGCGGTACGCGCCGGCTGCTCAAGGCGCATGCGCTGCTGATCTATCTCTTCCTCTATGGTCCGATCATGACCCTCATCGTGCTTTCCTTCAACGCGGGCGGCATGCCGACAGCCTGGACCGGCTTTTCCTTCAAATGGTATGGCGCGCTGATCCAGAACCCGGAGATCCTGAAGTCGGTCGCCAACAGCCTGCTGGTGGCCCTTGCCGTCACGCTGATCTCGACCGCCGGGGGCACGCTCCTGGCGCTGGGGCTCGAGCGCGGGCGGCCTTCGACCCTGCTCGACAGCTTCGTCATGGTGCCGATGATCATTCCCGACATCGTGCTGGCGATCGCCCTCCTGTCCTTCTACACGCTGCTGCAATTCACGCTCGGGCTCTACACCATCGTCCTGTCGCAGAGCGTCTTCGTGATCGCCTTCGCCGCGGCCGTGGTGCGCACGCGGCTCAGGAATTTCGACCGCTCCGTGATCGAGGCCTCGATCGACCTGGGGGCGGGAGCCTGGACCACCTTCCGGCGCGTCACCCTGCCGATCATCCTGCCGGGCGTGATCGCGGCGGCCCTCCTGTCCTTCACCCTCTCGATCGACGATTTCGTGATCGCCTATTTCTCCGCCGGTGCCGGCAGCGGCTCCACCACCTTCCCGATGAAGATCTACGCCATGATCCGCTTCGGCGTGACGCCCGAGATCAACGCCATCGCCACCCTGCTGCTGCTGGTGAGCTTCACCCTGATGCTGCTGGCCCAGCGCTTTAATCGGGGGTCGGGCGCATGACCGGGCTGATCCAGATCGCCTCTGTGGAAAAGTCCTTCGGCCCCGTGGCGGCGCTGGCCGGAATCGACCTCGAGATCCGCGAGAACGAGTTCTTCGCCCTGCTGGGCCCGTCGGGCTGCGGCAAGACCACCCTGTTGCGCATCCTGGCCGGATTCGAGACACCGGATCGCGGGCGGATCGCACTCGGCGGCAAGGATCTGGTCGCGATGCCGGCCAACCGGCGCCCGATCAACATGATGTTCCAGTCCTATGCCCTGTTCCCGCATATGACGGTCGAGGGCAATGTCGCCTATGGGCTGGAGATGGAGGGCATCCGCGGGGCGGAGCTGAAGCGCCGCGCCGCCGAGGCTCTGGCGATGGTGCAGCTCGAGGACGTGGCCGGGAGGAAGCCGCATTTGCTCTCCGGCGGCCAGCGCCAGCGTGTGGCGCTCGCCCGCGCCCTGGTCAAACGGCCGCGGCTCCTGCTGCTGGACGAGCCCCTGGCCGCCCTCGACAAGAAGCTGCGCGACCAGATGCGGCTCGAGCTCAAGCGGCTGCAGCATGAGACCGGCATCACCTTCCTGATCGTGACCCACGACCAGGAGGAGGCCCTGGTCATGGCGGACCGGATCGCCCTGATGAATCAGGGCCGGATCGCCCAGCTGGGCTCGCCGCGCGCGCTCTATGAGGAGCCGGCCAACCGCTTCGTCGCCGATTTCATCGGGCTGATGAACCTGATCGAGGGAAAGGCCGCGCCGGGCGGCTTGGTTGCCGAGGGTTTGGGCCGGGTGCTGCCAGCCTCGGAGAGTGCCCTGCCGGCCGGAACGCCGGCTTCGCTGGCGATCCGGCCGGAGCGAATCCGGGTGCGTCCCGCGACGCCAGCAGCGCCAGGCGACGGGCTTTCCGGCCGAGTCGAGAGCATCGCCTATCTGGGCCAGGACCTCATTCTCCATGTCCGCATCGCCGGTCTGGCACGGCCCCTGGTGGCGCGTCTCGGTGCCGGTCAGGAGTCGCTGCCCGAGATGACCGAAGGTGCTGCGGTCGCGTGCGAATGGACGAAGGAACGGGCGAGACTGCTCACGAACTGATCGATCTTGCGATGGGCGCGCTGGACAAGCGCGCGCCGAAACGGAACACTCCAAATCTCGGATCGAAGAATCCGGCGAGCGCGCCACCGGCGCGTCCGATATCCAACCTTGTTAGGGGGAGGATCTATGGCCAGACGATCAGTCAAGAAGAAGGCGGCGAAGAAGAAGGCCGCCAAGAAGAAATCCGCAAAGAAGACGGCGAAGCGGAAAGTCGCGAAGCGCAAGGTAGCGCCCCGGCGCAGCGCCAAGAAGAAGGTTGCCAAGAAGGCCGCCAAGAAGAAGGCGGCGGTGAAGAAGAAGGCAGCGGCACCGAAGCCCGCCCCGGCTCCCAAGCCGGCGCCCGCCCCGGCACCGAAGCCCGCCATGGCGGCCCCGAAACCGGCCCCGGCACCCAAGCCGGCGCCCAAGCCGGCACCCGCTCCGGCCGCGGCACCCATGAGCCACAGCCCGGCGGAGCCCAAGCCCGCGGCCTCTTCGGCCTGGGCGCCGACGCCCAAGCCCGATCCCGACAAACCGCAATAAGGGCTCAGGCGACAACGATCGAGTGAATGACGGACGAGGATGGATGATGGCGAAGGCGGCGAGAAAGAAGGCGAAAACAAAGGCGGCAAAGAAAAAATCGGTGAAGCGGGCGGCAGGGCGTAAGACCGCCGCCAAACCGAAGACCGCCCCAAGGAAATCAGCCCGTATCTCCGCCGCCGGCGCCAAATCCAAAAGACCATCGGCCCCCAAGGCCAAGAAGGCCGCGGGATCGCCGAAAGCGACAGCCAGAAAGACGGTCGCGCCGAAGCCGAAACGAGCCAGGGCTTCGGCGCCCCGTTCCTCTACCCAGGCCAATCCTGCTTCCAAGGCTGGCCTTGCCAAGGCGCCCCTGTCCCGCCCCCGTCTGGCGAAGAAGGGCAAGCGCGTCGTTCTCTATCCGGAGGCTGCCTTCGGCCCTGCGCTCAACTGTGTGGGCGTCGCCCAGCAGCTCCGCCAGATGGGCCACGACCCGGTCTTCGTCTGCGACAAGGGCTTCAAGGGCGTCTTCGAGGGCTATGGCTTCGAGGAGAAGCTGGTCGACATGTCGGGCGGCGTGCCCGACGAGGAAGCGGCCCGTTTCTGGTCCGACTTCATCGCCCAGCATCTGCCCCATTTCCGGCTCTCGCCGATCGAGCAGATCCCGACCTATGTGATCCCGGTCTGGGAGATGATCGTCGATACCGCGGTCAACTCGCACGAGATGCTGCTGGCCCATCTCCAGAGCCTCAAGCCGGACGTGGTCTGCGTCGATAATGTGATCCTGTTCCCGGCCATCAAGATGATCGGCAAGCCCTGGATCCGCATCATCTCCTGCTCGGAGAACGAGGTCGCGGACCCGGATATCCCGCCCCATCTCTCCGGCTGCGGCGAGAACGACAAGGCCTGCTTCCATGAATTCGAGTCCGAGTTCCTGAAGCAGGTGAAGCCGGCCCATGACCGCTTCAACAAATTCCTCGCGAAGGTCGGCCACCCGGCCTATGAGCTGGGCGAGTTCTTCGAGACCTCGCCCTATATGAATCTGCTGCTCTATCCCAAGCCTCTGCGCTTCAAGCGGCGAAAAGGCCTCGACCCCAAGCGCTTCCAATATCTCGATGGCTGCGTGCGCGACGAGGGCAAGTACGCGGTGCCGAAATTCGCCGCCAACGAGGGCAAGCCGCTCATCTATGTGAGCTTCGGCAGCCTGGGCGCCGCCGACGTCGATCTTTACAAGCGCATGCTGACGCTGTTCGGCAAGCTGCCCTACCGCTTCCTGATGAATGTCGGCGACTTCATCGACCAGTACCAGGACGTCCCCGGCAATGTGCATCTGGAGAAATGGTATCCGCAGCCGGCGGTCATTCCCCATGTGGATCTCTTCATCCATCACGGCGGCAATAACAGCTTCAACGAGGCGCTCTATTTCGGGAAGCCCGCGATCATCATGCCCTATTGCTGGGATGGCCTCGACAATGCGACGCGCATCCAGGACACGGGCTTCGGCGCCAAGCTGCGGCGCTATGCCTGGAGCGACGAGCAGTTCGCCGCCACGATCCGGCGGCTCCTGGGCGACAGCGCGATGAAGCTGCGGCTGGAGGCCTGCGCCAGCTACATGCAGTCGCAGAAGGGGCCGGAAAAGGCCGCGCGCCTTATCGCCCAGGTGGCGGAGCAGCCCGGCATGGCGGAGGGCCTGTCGTGAAGCTCGAAGGCTCGTCGGCGCCGCATATCTATCCGGCCAAAAACTACAACGACCTGGTCGATTGGGGCGATCAGCCGGACGCGATCGAGGGCCGCTCCCATTCGAGCGGACGCCTCTTGTATAAACGCGACGAGAATGGCGAGCGCACGATCGAGAGCGGGCTCTGGGTCGTGACGCCCGGATCCTGGCGCCTCTCCATCCCGGGCGACGAGATCTGCTATTTCCTCGCCGGCCGCGCGACCTATACCGAGCATAATGGCGAGACCATCGAGGTCGGCCCCGAGACCGTCGTGCATTTCCCCTCGGGCTGGACCGGGCGCTGCGACGTGCATGAGACGACGCGCAACACCTACATGCTCGCGCGCACGCCGACCGCGCTCGATCGCGGCGCCTCGCCCGTCATGCGCAACCCGCTCAACCAGGGATCGCTGGTCGATTGGGGCGCGGTGCCGACCATGATCGAGGGCAAGTCCATGACCTCGGGCAAGCTGCTCTTCAAGGGCCCGGGCGGTCGCAGCGAGACCGGCATCTGGATCTGCACGCCCGGCACTTGGAATTGCCATGTGACCAGCGACGAATATTGCCACTTCATCGCCGGCCGCTGCACCTACACCCACGAATCGGGTGAAGTGATCGAGATCCGGCCCGACACGGTCGCGTTCTTCCCGAAAGACTGGAAGGGCACCTGTCGGATCGAGGAGACCATGCGCAAGGTCTATATGATCCGCTGAGCCGCGGCTTAATTATCCTTCAGCATTCCTTCGCTGTCACAACAATGACGCCCCGGCGGGGCTAGCCTCGCGCGGCTGTCCGGCGCGATGCTCTCACGCCTGAAGCGTCCCCCAGAGCGAAGGAGCGGATCATGGCCGGTAAAGCCAAGCCCATTCCCGACAATCATCACAGCATCACGCCCTATCTGATGGTCGACGGCGCCGCCAAGGCGATCGAGTTCTACAAGAAGGCCTTCGGTGCCAGGGAAGCGTTTCGCCTGCCGATGCCCGATGGGCGCATCGGTCACGCTGAAGTCACCATCGGCGATTCGTGCATCATGCTGGCCGACGAGTATCCCGAGATGAATGCCAAGGGGCCCAAGGCTTTTGGCGGGTCGCCGGTGCATATCCATCTTTATGTGACGGATGTGGATGCGGTGGCGAAATCGGCGATGGCGGCCGGTGCCAAGGAATTGCGGGCGGTGCAGGACCAGTTCTATGGCGATCGGTCGGGAAGCTTTCAGGATCCCTTCGGTCATCTCTGGCATATCGCGACCCATGTCGAAGATGTGCCGCCCGAGGAGATCGCGAAGCGCGCCGCCGCGGCCATGGTGAAAAAGGCGCTGAACTGATCGCCTCGGCCGGACGTCTCGCCCGACATCTCTGGTTTGGTCTAATCTTCCTCCGAGAATGCCGATCAGGCGCGCAGGCGAGGGGGAAATCATGGCCGAGGCAAAATTCGATCCATTCGTAGGCTCGATCTTCGTCGATCACGAATGGCGCATCCTGCCGGCGCTCTCGCGCAAGCCGGTGATCGATCCTTCCAATCTCGAGCGCGTCGGCGAGATCGCCACCGCCGACGCGTCGAGTCTGGCGCCGGTGCTGGCGGGGGCGGTTGCGGCTCAGCGCGATTGGGCGGCCCTCGATGCCAAGTCCCGCGCGGGGCTGTTGCATCGTCTGGCGGATTCGATCGAGACCCAGGGCCATCGTGAGACCGCGACGCTGATGGTCAGGGAGATGGGCAAGCCCTATGCCGAGGCGGTGGGCGAGCTCATGAATGTGGCGTCGATCTTCCGCTATTTCGCCGAGCTGGCGCGCGACGAGGGAGGACAAGTGGCGGGACCGACCTCGCCCGGATCCTTGCAGATCATGCGCTGGTTTCCCATCGGGGTAAGCGCCCATATCCTGCCCTTCAATTTCCCGATCGTGCTGATGGCCTTCACCGTCGCGGCTTCGCTCGCCGCCGGCAATGCGGTGATCGTGAAGCCGGCGGAGGCGACCTCGCTCTGCACGCTGCATTTCATGCGCCATTTCCGCCTGCTGCCCGCGGGCCTCGTCGCCTGCGTCACCGGTGGGGCCGAGACCGCGCAGGCCCTGATCAAGGCGCCGGAGATCGGCGCCGTCGCCTTCACCGGCAGCGCCGAGGTGGGTCGCCGCGTCGCGGCCGCCTGCGGCGAGCTGATGAAGCCTTGCGTGATCGAAGGCGGCGGCAGCGATCCGATGATCGTGATGGACTCGGCTCCCGTGGATGTCGCCGCGGCCGCGGCCGTCACGGCGGCCTTCCATCTCTCGGGCCAGATCTGCACCGCGGCCGAGCGGCTCTATGTGCATGAGGCGGTCCATGACGAGTTCGTCGCGGCGATGACCGCGCGCGCCCAGGCGCTCAAGGTCGGGCCCGGCATGGGAAGGGTCGAGATCGGGCCCCTGGTGAGCGAGGCCGCGCGCAACAAGGTGATGGCGCTGGTCGATGACGCGCTCGCCAAGGGTGCGAAGCTCGCCTGCGGCGGGAGGGTGCCGCCGCAATTCAACAAGGGCTGGTTCTACGAGCCGACGATCCTCACCGGCTGCGGACCCGAGATGGCGATCCTGCAGCAGGAATGTTTCGGACCGGTGGCGCCGATCTGCAAGGTCGCGAGCCTCGACGAGGCGATCGCGCTTGCCAACCGAACGCGCTACGGCCTGGGTGCCGCGATCTACACCACGAAGCTCGACGAGGCGATGGCGGCGACCGAACGGCTCGAGGCCGGCATGATCTGGGTCAACAATGTGCTGGGCGACAACGAAGCCTTGCCGTTCGGCGGCTGGAAGGCGTCGGGCCTCGGCCGCTCCTTGAGCCGCATCGGGCTCAACAGTTTTCGGCGTGCCAAGATGATCATGCTCGATCCCAGCCCCGAGCTGCAGGGCTGGTGGTATCCCTATAGCGACGCGTTCTTCGCCGAGCGCGAGAAGATCTGACCGCCGATCTTGCGTCGGACCGAGCGACAATCGTCGGCCTCGCCGGTACGTCTGAGCCTTGTTCGATAACGCTCTGGCCCGGCACCGGATTACCCGGTTGTGCACCGGAAATTGCCGCGCTGCGAAACGGGCGGGTTGACTCCGAATGACGATGGCGCAACGCTGATGTCGTCGATCGCCTCACGGCGACGACCAGCGGACCGTCCCTGCGGGACGACCCGATGGCCTGAGCCAAACGGCGTCGGACATCGTGTGAACAACAGCGCAGGAGGGTGCCAGCCCGCATGACTCCACCGGGCATAAAACCGAGGCCCTGCCGCGACGCGGGGCCACGATCCCGCTGATTGCCGGACCCTGCCGGCTCGCACCGGCGGGATCGCTCACAATCTGGAGACTTGGAACGCGCGATTGCGTCAGCACGCGCGACACATGGTTCTTAAGAACCCATGGGCGGGCCGAAGAGGCCGGCCTGAGACAAGCCCCGACCGGGGTCACTCCCCGGCGGGGCTTCGTTGTTCGTGGCCGGTGGAATGAATTCGCGCTAAGACCTTTTCTGTCCTGCGTCTTCACGATCCGGCGTCCATGGCCGAACTCTGCATCGTCCTGCCGACCTTCAACGAGGCCGACAATGTCGCGCCGCTGGCGCAGGCGCTCGACCGCGCCCTTCCCGGCATCGACTGGGAGGCCATCCTGGTCGATGACGATTCGCCCGACGGGACCGCGGCGCGCATCGAGGCGCTGGCCCATCCGCGGATCCGCTGTCTGCTGCGCAAGGGCCGGCGTGGGCTGGCCTCGGCCGCGATCGAGGGATTTCTCGCGACCCAAGCGCCTTTTGTCGCCTTGATGGATGCCGACCTCCAGCATGACGAAGCCCAGCTTCCGGCGATGCTGGCCTTGGCCAAAGCAAGGGAGCTCGAGCTCGTGGTCGCCACGCGTTACGCGCCGGGAGGTTCCGGCGACGGCTTCGCCGGCCGCGGCCGGGCCTGGCTCAGCCGTGCCGGCAGCCGGGCGAGCCGGTCGCTCACTCGCGAAACGCCGCTCTCCGATCCGATGTCGGGATTCTTTCTGATGCGGCGCGAACTGATCGAGGAGCTGGGCCCGCGCCTGTCGCCCCGCGGCTACAAGATCCTGCTCGATCTGGTGGCGTCCGCCGGCCGGCCGCTGCGCGCCGGCGAGATCCCCTATCGCTTCCGTCCGCGCCAGGCCGGCAGCAGCAAGCTCGGCCTCAAGGTCGGTGCCGAGTTCCTGCTGCTCGTCGCCGTCAAATGGTGGAAGCGTGGCCGGTCTGCATAGGTCTGAGCAGGGTGATCCCCTACCGGAGAAAGCGCAGTGAGCTTTTTAGCGTGGCACCCAATAGGCCGGGCTGGCAAACTGGTTGTATGAGTTTTGGTGTGAACCTCAACGAAGACGAGTGGTCTCGCCTCATAGGTGGGTACCGCGAGCCGTACGACCCTCGCGGAGCACTGAAAATGCTGCTGCAGGGCGTCGAGGTTGAAAAAGCCTGGAAAGAGCTCTGGAACGAGCTTCATCACCAGAACGATGTGGACACAGCCTCATACGCCGCCGTGCCCGCTCTCTTGCATATCCACGAACTGCGAGGCGTGCCGGACTACAATACCTACGCGCTCGTCACGACGATCGAACTTGCTCGGCAGAACGGTCGTAATCCCGATCTGCCGGGGAATCTTAGGGCGGCCTATGAGGCTGCCTGGCAAAGACTTGTCGACATCGGGTTGAGGGAGCTAAGGGTCGCGAATACCGAGCCGCTCGTCTCCTGCATTATCGCCGTATTGGCGATCGCCAAAGGGCAGCGCGATCTCGGATGGTTTGCCGCGAACTACGATGAGAGCGAACGCCGGGAAATCCTGGAGAGGGCTGAAGTCATATAGGGTTCTGCTGGGGGCCTAACTCTCACCGTCAAAACGCCTCGGCCGGCATTCCCGCGAGCGCGCCCTTGCCGGTCATGATGATGGCGAAGTGGGCCGAATGCTCGGGCAGGATGCGCTCGAGATAGAAACGGGCGCAGGCGAGCTTGGCCTTGTAGAACTCGGCCTCGTCGCCGCTCTGCTTCGCCAGCGCCAGCTTCGCCATGCGCGCCCAGAGATAGGCGAAGACGGTGTAGCTGAAGAGCTTGAGATAATCGGGCGCCACCGCGGCCGCGGCTTCGGGGTCCTTCATGCCGGTCTCGGCGACGAAGGCGGTCGCCTGCTGCAGCCGCGCGAAACATTTGGCGAGCGGCAGGATGAACTCGCCCATGGCGGGCTCCGCCATGCCGCTTTCGATGAAGGCACCGACCGGATGGAAGAAGCGGCGCAGCAGGCGGCCCATCGAGAGGCCGAGCTTGCGGCCCACCAGGTCGAGTGCCTGGATTCCGTTGGTGCCTTCATAGATCTGCGTGATGCGGGCATCGCGCGAGAACTGCTCCATGCCGTTGTCGCGGATATAGCCATGGCCGCCCCAGACCTGCATGCCGAGATTGGCCGCCTCGAATCCAAGATCGGTCAAGGCCGCCTTCACGATCGGCGTCAGGAGGGCCACCAGATCGTCGGCCGCTTCGCGTGCGGCGGCGTCGGGATGCTTCAGCGAGATATCGAGCTCCTGTCCGACCCAGAGCGCGAGGGCGCGCGCGGCTTCGGTCTTGCTGCGGATGGTGAGCAGCATGCGGCGGATATCGGAATGGACGATGATCGGATCGGCGGGCTGATCGGGCGCCTGGGCGCCTTGCGGCGCGCGGCCCTGGAGCCGTTGCTTCGCGTAATCGCGCGCACCCTGATAGGCGGCCTCGGCGATGCCGAGCCCTTGCACGCCGACGCCGAGGCGCGCGGCATTCATCATGGTGAACATCGCCGACATGCCCTTATGCGGGCGGCCGACCAGCCAGCCGGTGGCGCCGTCAAAGGCGATCTGGCAGGTGGGCGAGGCATGGATGCCCATCTTCTTCTCGATGGCGATGCAGGAGACCGCGTTGCGCGGACCCAGGCTTCCATCCGGCTTGGGCATGAATTTCGGCACCAGGAACAGGCTGATGCCGCGCGTGCCGACGGGCGCGTCGGGCAGACGCGCCAGCACCAGATGCAGGATGTTGTCGGTCAGGTCGTGCTCGCCGGCCGAGATGAAGATCTTGTTGCCGGTGATCTTGTAGCTGCCGTCGCCCTGCGGCTCGGCCTTGGTGCGCACCAGCCCCAGATCGGTGCCGCATTGCGGCTCGGTCAGGCACATGGTGCCGGACCATTCGCCAGTGGTGAGCTTGGGCAGATAGAAACTCTTGAGCTCGTCCGAGCCATGCATCGCCAGCGCGTTATAGGCGCCGTTGGAGAGGCCGGGGAACATGCCGAAGGAGAGATTGGCCGAGCAGATGATCTCCTCGACCGCGAAGCTCACCAGCTTGGGCAGGCCCTGTCCGCCATATTCGGGATCGCTCGCCAGCGAGATCCAGCCGCCCTCCGCAAAAGCCTTGTAGGCTTCCTTGAATCCGGGCGGCGTGGTGACGACGCCGTTGGCGAGCTGCGAGCCGATCTCGTCGCCGGGCCGGTTCAACGGCACCAGCTGCTCCTCGCAGAAGCTGGCCGCGGCATCGAGCACGCTGTCCACCAGCTCGGGCGTCGCCTCGGCATAGCCCGGCAGCACGGTCAGCTTGCTGTCGTCCAGCAGCTCATGAAGCACGAAGCGGATGTCGCGAAGCGGGGCTTTATAATCGGGCATGAAGGCGCTCCTTTAGAGCTGAGGCGAAGAGAGCCGAACCGATCGATGCTGAAGCACCGAACAGCCCCCTCCCTTGCCCTCCCCCTTGAAGGGGGAGGGGATAAAACGAGGTAACCGCTGCAGATCGGAAAAACTGTCCCCTCCCCCCTTGTGGGGGAGGGTGAGGGAGGGGGATGACGCGATTTCGCAGCCCACGTCGTCAATTCCGCAGCGGCTTGCCGGTCTCGAGCATGTGCTCCATGCGGGCGAGCGTCGGCTCGGTGTGCATCAGGCTCATGAAGCCCTTGGCCGCGAGCTTGCGCAGAGTTTCTTCCTCGGTCTTGACCTCGATGTCGGCATCCTTGCCGCCGGTGAGGAGCTCGGCGAGCGCTTCGGCGACGACGCGGTCATGCGGCATGGCCTTGCCGGCCGCGACGAAATTATCGACCGCGAGACGGATCGCGGTGCGGCCGGTGGCGCCGGGCAGGGTGAAGACCGGCACCTCCGGCGGCTTGTAGTCGGCGACCATCGACAAGGCGCGGGCCTTGGCCGCGGCCAGCAGACGCTCGCGATTCATGACGATCTCGTCGGTGGGCCTGAGGAAGCCCAGCTCGCGCGCCTCGGCCGCCGATCTGGAGACCTTGGCCATCGAGATCGTCTCGAAGGCCTTGGTCACCGGCGGCATCGGTCCGCCGGGGCGGCCCTTCTCGACCGTGTAGCGCTCGAGCAGCTCATTGGCGCCGCCCCAGCCGGGAATGAGGCCGACACCGACCTCCACCAGGCCGATATAGCTCTCGGCATGGGCGACGACGGCGCGCGCATGAAGCGTGATCTCGCAACCGCCGCCCAGCGCCAAGCCGGCCGGTGCCGCGACCGAGGGGAAGGGCGCGTATTTCAGCGCCTTCAGGGTGGCGAGGCCTTCGCTCACCAGATTCTCGATCAACGGCCACATGCCGATATTGGCGCCGAAGAGGGCAAGGCCGAGATTGGCGCCGACCGAGAATTGGTCGGCCTCGTTATAGATCACCAGCGCCTTGTATTTTTTGGAGACGATGCCGATCGATTGCTTGAGCAAACCCAGGATCTGGTCGTCGAGCGCGTTCATCTTGCTGTGGAACTCGAGACAGACGACGCCGTCGCCGATATCCCAGAGGCTGGCCGAGCTGTTCTCCGCCACCGGCTGGCTCGCCCGCTTGATGTCCTCGAGCAGCAGCACGCCCTCGGGCCTCACCACAGGATGATGCCTCCCGTCGGTGCCGAGATAGAGCAGCTTGCCGCCTTCGATCTTGTAGAAGCCGCCGGCCTTGGCGGCCGCCGCGAGCAGCGGCGGCACGGCCTTGCCTTCGGCCGCGAGGCGCTGGGCGAACCAGTCGGCGCCCATGCGGTCGATCAGCTCGAACGGACCCCATTTCCAGGCGTAGCCCATCTGCATGGCGCGATCGACCGCGACGATATCGTCGGCAATCTCTGGTACCAGCGAGGCGGTATAGGGCAGGAGCTGCGAGAGTACCTTCCAGGCATATTGCCCGCCGCGATCGGGATGCTCGACCACCGCGCGCAAGCCCTGGCGGCCGGCCTCGACGCTTTCGAGCCGCGGCTCGGTCTTCGGCTTGAACTCGCCTGTCTTGAGATTGATGGCCTCGAGCGTCTTGCCGCCATGCTCGTCGCGCTGCATCCGGTAGAAGCCGCCTTTGCCCTTGCGGCCGGTATAGCCCTCGGCGATCAATTTCTGCAGCAGCGGGAAGTCGCGCCGGATGCGCTGATAATCGTCGGTTTTGGGCAGCGCCTGTGCGAGCGCGCCGTCGACATGGGGTTGGAGATCGAGGCCGGTCAGATCGAGCAGGCCGAACACGCCGGTCTTGGGAATGCCCAGCGGCTTGCCCATCACGGCGTCGGCCTCTTCGACCGTCAGCCCCAGATCGAGCGCCGCCGTCACCGCGGCCTGCATCCAATAGACGCCGATGCGGTTGGCGATGAAGCCCGGCGTGTCCTTGCAATGGACCACGCCTTTGCCGAGCGCGCGGTCGCCGAACTCCTCGATCACCGCCAGCGAATCCGGATTGGTCTTCGGCCCCGAGACGATCTCGAGGAGCCGCATATAGCGCGGCGGATTGAAGAAATGGGTGATAACGAAGTCGCGCGCGAAGCTCTCGGGCATGCCCGCGATCAGGGTCGCCAGCGGAATCGTCGAGGTGTTGGAGGAGATCACCGAGCCCTTTTTTCGCAGGGGCTCGATCTTCTGATAGAGCGAGCGCTTGATCTCGGGATTTTCGAGAACCGCCTCGACCACCCAATCGACGTCGGCGAGGAGGCCCAGATCGTCCTCGGTATTGCCGGGCGTGATGAGCGCCGCATTGGCCGGCAGCATCAAGGCCGCGGGATCGGTCTTGAGCAGCTTCTCGATCGCGCTCTTGGCGATGACGCTGCGGTCGGCGGCGGGCTTGCCGTCCTTATCCTTCGGCACGATGTCGAGCAGGATCACCGGCACGCCGGCATTGGCGATCTGGGCGGCGATGCCGCTGCCCATCACGCCGGCACCGATCACGGCCGCCTTGCGGATCGAAAGCTCGCCGGGTTTGGCGGATTTGCGCGGCGCCATGGATCAGACCGCCTCGAGGATGGTGGCGATGCCCTGGCCACCGCCGATGCATTGGGTGGCGAGCGCGAACTTCTTGCCTTCGCGCGCCATGATCTGCGCGGCCTTGCCGGTGATGCGCGCGCCCGTGGCGCCCAGCGGATGGCCGAGCGCGATGGCGCCGCCATCGATATTGGTCTTGTTGAGATCGAGCTTGAGCTCATCGGCGCAGGCCAGCGCCTGGACCGCGAAGGCCTCGTTGAGCTCGATCACGTCGAGATCGTCGACCTTGAGCTTGGCGCGGTCGAGCGCCTTCCGGGTCGCGGCGACCGGGCCGATGCCCATGATCTCGGGCGCGCAACCGGCAACGCTGATGCTCTTGATGCGGGCCAGGATCTTCAGGCCGTGGGCCTTGGCATAGTCCTCCGAGGTCACCATCACGGCCGAGGCGCCGTCGGTCAGCGGCGAGGAGCTGCCGGCGGTGACGCTGCCATCGGCTTCGAACACCGGCTTCAGGCTCTTGAGGCCTTCGAGCGTGCTGTCGGGGCGGATGCAGCCATCCTTGGCGACGATGTCGTTGCCGGAGCCGACCGGCACGATCTCGGCATCGAACTTGCCCGAGGCTTGCGCGGCGCTGGCGCGCTGCTGGCTGGTCAGCGAGAAGGCGTCCTGGCGGTCGCGGCCGATCTTGTATTTGCGCACCAGGTTTTCGGCGGTGATGCCCATCGCCATATAGGCGCCAGGCACCTTGTCGGCGAGAACCGGATTGGGCATCGGGTTGAAGCCCATCATCGGCACGCGGCTCATCGATTCCACGCCGGCGCAGACGAAGACGTCACCCGCCCCCATCGCGATCGAGCCCGCGGCCGTATGAATGCCTTGCATCGAGGAGCCGCAGAAGCGGTTGACGGTGGCGCCGGCGACGCTCTGCGGCAGGCCCGCCAGCAGCACCACGAGGCGCGCGACGTTGAAGCCCTGCTCGCCTTCGGGGAAGGCGCAACCCATCTGCAGATCCTCGATATCGGCGGCGGGAACGCCGGTGCGCTGCAGCAGCGCCTTCACCGCGGTGGCGGCGAGATCGTCCGGCCGCACCTTGGCGAGCGCGCCCTTATGCGCGAAGTGGAAGGGCGTGCGGGCATAACCGACGATGACGGCGGAGCGGGTCATGCGGATTTCCTTTCGGCGGAAGCCTCGGCTTGAAGGACTTTCTTGTCGATCTTGCCGACGGCGGTCTTGGGCAGGGAGTCGCGGAACTCGAAGGCCGTGGGCATCTCGATCTTCGAGAGCTTGTCGGCGAGAAACTCGGTGAGGATCTTGTCGGTCAGGGTCTTGCCGGGCTTGGCGACGACCACGGCCTTCACGGTCTGGCCGCGATAGGGGTCGGGCACGCCGATCACGGCGCAATCCGCGACATCGGGGTGGCGATAGATCGCTTCCTCGATCAGGCGCGGATAGACCTTGTAGCCGCTGGCATTGATCATGTCCTTGAGGCGGTCGGTGATGAAGACATAGCCGTCCGCATCGATATAGCCGACATCGCCGGTGCGGAAGGCGCCATCGACCGTGTTGGCCGCGGTCTCGTCCGGCCGCTTCCAGTAGCCCGCCATCACCTGCGGCCCGCGCACGCAGATCTCGCCGCGTTCGCCTTGCGGCAAGAGCTTGTGCGGCGGATCGGCCTCGCGGATCTCGATCACGGTGCGGGGATAAGGCAGCCCGACCGAGCCGGGGCGCCCGCCGCTGAAGGGCGGGTTGCAGCAGACGACCGGCGAGGTTTCCGAGAGGCCATAGCCTTCGACCAGCTTGGCGTGGGTCATGCCTTCGAACCGCGCGCGCACCTCGTCGGGCAGGGGCGCGCCGCCGGAGATGCAGAACCGCAGCGAGTCCATCTTGTAGCTGGCGACCTTGGGATTGTTGATGATCGCGTTGAACAGGGTCGGCACGCCGGCGAAGACGGTCGGCTTGCGCTTGGCGATCGTCTGCATCATGCCCTTCATCTCGAAGCGCGGCAGCAGGACGATCTCGGCGCCGACCCGGATGCTCCAGTTCATCACCACGGTCATGGCGAAGACATGGAACAAGGGCAGTACGCCCAGCATGATCTCCTGCTCGGCCTTGTCGCCATTGCCGACCGGGAACCAGAGGCGGCATTGCTCGGCGTTGGTGTAGACATTCGAATGGGTCAGCATCGCGCCTTTGGGGATGCCGGTCGTGCCACCGGTATATTGCAACAATGCCAGCTGCCGGAGGGGATCGATCGGCGGCAGGGCGAAGCCGCCCTCATTCGCGATCAGGTCGGCGAAGCGGATATGGCGCTCGTCGCGCGGCGGCTCCACCAGCGTGCGGCGCATGGCGATCTGATAGAACCAGCGCTTGGCCGTCGGCAGGCTCTCGGCCATCGAGCAGACGATCAGCCGCTTGAGCCGCGTGCTGGCGAGGAGCGGATCCAGCTTGTTGTAGAGCTGCGCCAGATCGAGGGTCGCCATCATGTCGGTCTCGGAATCCTCGACCTGGCGCGTCACCTCGGGCGGCGTATAGAGCGGATTGAAATTGACGACGGTGGCGCCGGTTTTGAGCGCCGCGTAATAGAGCACCACGAAATAGGGGCAGTTCGGCAGAAAGAGCCCTAGCTTCATGCCGGGGCCGAGGCCCAGCGCGGACAGGCCCTTGGCGGCGCGATCGACCTGGCGGCCGAGCTCGGCATAGCTGGTGCGACGGCCCATGAAGTCGAGCGCGACGCGATCGGGCCAGGTGGCGACCGCATGATCCAGCAGCGCATAGACCGGCTTCGGCTCGATCACGGCATTCCAGTCCACGTCCGCGGGATAGCTCGCGAGCCAGCGAGGCGCCGGCTCGGCTTGCGGCGAGACCAGAGAAGCGGTCATGCGGGTGTGGCCATGGTCTGGAAGGTCCCGTGATGGGGCATGACCCGACTCGAACGACTCGGGTGCCCCACCGCCCCTAATGTGGCAACCGGCCAACCTTGCGCCTAGGCCCGTAAAAGCTTTCCTTAAATGCAATCAATCGGGCAGGGCGGGCCGATCGCTCTTGTCGCCATCCTAGGATTTTATATTATATAGTAATATCAATATATTACAGATCTACGGCCGGCTTGTATACGGGCCTCAGCCCCAGCTTTCGGCCATCAGACCCATCGCCGCCACGATAAACCGGCGCGGCAGGAAGCGGGCGAGGCAGGCGGCGATATGGCCCTGCGAGCCTACCATCTGGACGGGACGCTTGCCGATCGAGGCGAGGGCCACGCGGGCCACGGCTTCCGGCTCGTCGACCTTGGCGAAGCGAGGCACGGGCATATGCGCGCGCTCGAGCCAGGCAGTCCGGGTCACGCCTGGACACACGGCCACGAGGTCGACTGGGTCATGGCGCAGCTCGTTGGCGATCGCTTCGACATAAGCCCTGAGGAAATGTTTGCTGGCCGCGTAAGTGGCCAGATAGGGCACGGGGAAAAAGGCGACGGTGCTCGCCACATAGATGAGCCCGGCGCGGTGTCCGTTCTGCCGCGCACGCTTCACCATGCCCGGCGCCAGCGCGCGGGTCAGGGTCACCGGCGCCAGGATGTTGACCTTGACGATGGCCTCGTCGCTTTCTTCGGGCGGTGCCTCGGCCAGCGCCTTGCCGAAGCGTCCGAAGCCGGCATTGTTGACCAGGAGATCGGGCTCATAGGGCTCGGCCCACGCGACCAGGCGATTCAAGCCTTCATCCGTCCCGATATCGGCGGTCTCGAACTCGACCGAACGGCCATTGCTGGCCAGGGCGTCCGCCAGGGCCTGCAATCTCGGCCGGTCGCGGCCTGTCAGCAGCAGGTTGGTGGAAGGGGGAAGCGCGCGCGCGATCGCCTCTCCGATTCCACTCGACGCCCCGGTGATCAGGGCGGTCCGATAAGCCATTCGAAAGTCCCCTTCAGCCTGGCGGCGTGTTGGCCCCGATCTCATCCCCCGAGGCTGTTCCCCGCCACAATTGCATTTGTCGGCGGGCTTGGGAATGATGCCGCCTCCCGCCGCCGCCGGGGCCGGCCCGACCGGGCTCCCGTCTTGCCGGCACCTCCCCCACTGACACGGGATTCCCCCCGCGATGGCTCAATTCCGCACCCTCGATCAGCTCGATGTCGCCGGCAAACGCGTGTTGCTGCGACTCGATCTCAATGTGCCGGTCAAGGACGGGCGCGTCACCGATCCGACCCGGATCGACCGCTCCTCGGCCACGGTCCAGGCCCTGATCGACCGTGACGCCAAGGTGATCATCCTCTCCCATTTCGGCCGCCCGGACGGCAAGCGCGTGGAATCGATGTCGCTGCGGCCGATCGCCGAAGCGCTTGGTGTTGCACTGGGCGGGCGCAAGGTCGGTTTCGCCGAGGATTGCGTCGGGCCGGTCGCCGAGAAGGCGGTCGCGGCCCTGAAGAAGGGCGAGGTATTGCTGCTGGAGAATCTCCGCTTCCATCCCGGCGAGGAAAAGAACGATCCCGATTTCGCCAAGGCCCTTGCGCGGCTCGGCGATCTCTATGTGAACGACGCCTTCTCCTGCGCCCATCGCGCCCATGCTTCGACCGAGGGGATCGCGCACCTGCTGCCGGCCGCGGCCGGTCTCCTGATGCAGGCCGAGCTCGATCACCTGACCAAGGCGCTGGAGACGCCGCAGCGCCCGGTGGCCGCGATCGTCGGCGGCGCCAAGGTCTCGACCAAGCTCGACCTCCTGGGCAACCTGGTGCGGAAGGTTGACCTGCTCGTGATCGGCGGCGGGATGGCCAACACCTTCCTCTTCGCCAATGGCATCGCCATCGGCAAGTCGCTGGCTGAGCGGGACATGGCCGAGACCGCGCGCAGCGTGCTCAAGAAGGCGCGCGATGCCGGCTGCGATATCCTGTTGCCGGAGGATGCGACGGTGGCGGCGAAGCTCGAGCCCGGTATCGACAGCCGGACCGTCGACATCAACGCCGTGCCGCCCGATCAGATGATCCTCGATGTGGGCCCGCGCACCGCCGATGCGATCGCACGACGTCTCGAGGGTTGCCGCACGCTGGTCTGGAACGGGCCGCTGGGGGCGTTCGAAACGGAGCCCTTCGACGAAGGAACCGCGCGCCTCGCCGTGAAAGTCGCGGAGCTGACTCGCCAGGGGCGGCTGCTGTCGGTCGCAGGCGGCGGCGATACCGTCGCGGCGCTCGGCAAGGTCGGCGTGGTCAATGCGCTGACCTATGTCTCGACCGCCGGCGGCGCCTTCCTCGAATGGCTCGAAGGCAAGACACTGCCCGGCGTCAAGGCATTGCAGGACGCGGCGAAGAAGGGCTAGCGCCCACCCCCTCTCTGATCCCCCGCCTTCCTCGCGCCCTTCACCCGGCGGTTTCGCCGTCCGCTCCTTTCAGTGACGAACGTAACCCGTACGAGGGAGAGGCGGAGGGGAAAACGTCGCGCTATGATCGGGGCCGGCTCCGTCGCAAGGGCCATGATCTCGCAACGCAGGGGAGGATCGGATGAGCAGTCGGACAGTTCTCGAGAGGCTGACGGATCGCCGGATGGATCGCCGCGCTTTCGGCAAGGCGCTGGCGGCGGCCGGCCTGGCGATGGTGACGATCCCGGTCGCGGCGCGCCGGGCCGCGGCGGGCGACGAGGCGATCTACTACACCTGGTCCGATTACAACACGCCGGACCTTTTTCCCGCTTATGTCGAGAAGCATGGTGCGCCGCCGGAGACGCCGGTCTTCGGCGACAATGAGGAGGCGCTGCAAAAGCTGCGCGGCGGCTTCGTCGCCGACGTGACCCATCCGTGCAGCACCATGACCCGGCGCTGGCGTGAGGCCGGCATGCTGGCCCCGATCGACACGAGCAAGCTCTCGAACTGGGGCGACCTGTTCGAGCCACTGAAAACCCTGCCGACGACGGTCGTCGATGGCCAGCAATGGTTCATCCCCTTCGATTGGGGTCAGACCTCGATCACCTATCGCACCGATCTCGTCGATCTCCAGGGCCAGGAGGAATCCTGGGGGCTGCTCTGGGA
>NZ_JBOHKS010000067.1:0-10495 GCF_050729195.1 Hypericibacter sp. | reverse complement strand
AATGACATCCACGCAGATTCAAGATGTGCTGCCCCAATGCGGCAACGACAAGATTCTCATCGACGAACGGTCGCTGTATTGCGCCGTGATGAATGCCGAGGAAGTGCTTGACGTCGACTTTACGAACAAAGGCCGCGCTTACGTCATCGAATATGAATTTGCCAGCGATCGTACCTACGAAGAAGTCTACGAGGAAATCAGAGAAACCTACGCGCTTGGCGAGAGCCGGATGGATTCGAATGGTCTGTACAAATGGACATTGGACGGGGGATCCATTCTGGAGATCGGCCAGAGCCGGTTGAAGCCCGGATGGTACGAACTCCGTCTTTCCGACTGGGGAATGGGCCAGGAAGACAACTAGAGCGCCCTCGCCGGTCCTGCAGGCTCCCTTCCCTACCTCTCCAGATCCCCCAGCACCATCCGGTTGAAGTCCCAATGCATCCGGTCCCAGAACGGTGAGTAGAAATGCGACCGGTGGGCCGGCGAGCCTCGCGCGCGCTGGACGGCTTCGCAGATGGCGTCGTCCTCTTGGCCCGCATGCAGTGAGCCGGCGATGCTTCGCTGCCGCATCGCCAGAGAACTCGGATCGCGCGCCGCGCCCTCGTTGTAATAGCTGGCGATCCGCCACTCGCAGCTCCCGGCGTCGAGCGGCGCCAGGATGCGGACGCGGAAATGTGTCGGGAACACCAGCAGCGCCCAGTTCGGATAGATGTTGAGGATGAAGGAGACCGCGACCGGCTCGCCGGTCCGCTTCGACTTGATCTTCGGGAACGTCACCGCGGGATAGGTGTTGCTGACGCGCGCCGTCTCGAAGCCCAGGCCCTTGACGATGCCGTCATTGACCTCGGTGAAGGTCTTGTTGCCGGCCGCGTCGACGCGCGGCACATATTTCGACTGGCGATACATCTCATGCACGAAGCCCTCGTGATAGACGTTGGGCGCGTAGTTCTCCCAGAGCGGCTTCCAGTTGGCCCTGGCGAGCACGTGGTGGACGCCGTCGCCCTCCGGCGCATCCATCGCCATCTCCAGGCCGGAGAGATCGTGATCGGCGAAGAGTGCGGTCAGGGGCGCCAGGTATTGCTCCAGTGGTGCGCATTGGCCGGAGAGATCGGCGAAGACGATGTCCTGCCAGGTCCCGGAGCGGATTTCCTGAAGATCGCCGCCCTGCGCGCGCAAGCCCGAGACATCCGGATCGGGCGTTCCGTCCCAGAACGGCGCCTTGATCAGGCGGCCGCGCGAATCGTACTGCCAGCCATGATAGGGCCCCTCGATCGGCCTGAGACCCGACCGGCGCGTCAGCACGACCGGGCAGCCGTCATGGGCGCCGACATTGTGGAAGACGCGGAGGGCGCCGTCGTCGCCGCGCGTCAGCAGCAGCGGCATGCCGAAGATCTCGACCGGCGCCGCGTCGCCGGGCTCGGGCAGGCTGCTGCCGAACCCGACCGCGACCCAGTTGCGGCTGAAGACCCGCTCGACCTCGAGCTCGAAGAATCCTTGTGACCGGTAGGCAATTTGCGGAAAGGTGCGCGCCGTCTCGATCGGCGCCCGGATCGCCCGGCGATCCGCCTCGGTCAGGAACGCATCGACGGAAGGCATGGCGCTCTTTCCCCCTGAATGAGCAGGCCCGGAATCCGCACTCGCAATGAGGGCATGATAGGGCCTGCCAGCGCGGCGCACAAATGCGGTGGCCCGCGGCGGTCCTTGTCTCGGTTTGACCCGTTTGGACTCTCCCGTATCTGTCATCATTCGACGCCCGCGCCGGCAGCTGGACGCGGCCAGAAAGGAGCCGGGCGATGAAAATCGACGGACGTTGCTATTGCGGCTTCATCGCTTACGAGGCTGAGGTCGATCCCGAGAAAGTGCGGATCTGCCACGGTACCGACTGCCAGATCCTCGCCGGCTCCGCTTTCCGGACGGTCGTCCCCGTCGGGAAGAACGGCTTCAAGCTCCTGTCCTGACAACCGACGGTCTACGTCAAGACGGCTGACAGCGGCACCAAACGCGCCCAGATGTTCTGTCCGAAATGTGGAACGCCGATCTGGTCCAGCGCGGCCGAAGGGGACCGCCGCTCCATGTCCGCGTCGCGACCGCGCGCCAACGCGACGCGCTTCCGCCGAAATCCCAGAACTGGGTCCACAGGGCGCAGCCCTGGCCGGCCGGCCTCAGCTCCTTGCCGGGGTCCGAGACCCAGGGCGTGGACTCATAAACGCGGCGACATGGCGACTTTCTGGGGTCTGGTCTCGAGCTCCAAGCGGCCGTCAGACGCGGCAGGCGGTATGTCCGAGAGGTGCCAGCTGCGGACATCAGCTCGCCATAGCGCTTCAGGACGACGGCGCTGTTTCGCGGGAACTCGTCGTGCCGTTCGTCGCGAGCGCTTCCCGGCTTGGATACCAAGACAGGCGCAGCAGACGACCGAGCTGCCCGATGTGATCCTCGTCAGGCGGCCAATGCACGACGCCTTCGCAGCAGCCATCACGTTCCAGGGCTGACATCATTCCTGGTCGCTGCGGAGAGGCGAGACGCCGACCAGCGCCCTGAGTGGTCCTGAATTCGCCGAAAAAGCGATCGTTTGTTGCTGTTGGGGCCGACCTGACCCAAAATGCCAGAGGCAATGCCATGACCACGATCACCGTGTTCGGCGGCACGGGGTTCCTCGGCCGGCGGCTCGTGCAGCGCCTCGCCGGCGAAGGGGCGAGTGTGCGCATCGCTGTCCGGCATCCCGATCCGGCGCGGAGCGCCCTGCGCGCGGCTGGTTTGGACCAGATCACAGTGTTCAGCGCCGACGTGCGCGAGCAAACCTCGGTCGCCGCAGCCGTCTCCGGAGCCGATGCCGTCGTAAACGCGGTCTCGGCCTATGTCGAGAAGCGCGGTGTGACCTTCGAGGCCGTACACGAGCAAGGCGCCGAGACGGTAGCGCGACAGGCCGTCTCAGCCGGAGTGGCTCGCCTTGTCCTCGTCTCCGGCATCGGCGCCAATCCCGGGTCGAGGTATCCTTACGTTCGCGCGCGCGGACGCGGCGAACTGTTGGCCCAGCAGGCGTTTCCGGGTACCACCATCGTCCGCCCAGGCGCCATGTTCGGTCCGGGTGACGCCTTGTTCGGGACGCTCGCCGACTTTGCCCGGATGCTCCCGGTGCTGCCGCTGATCGGCGGCGGCCGCACCCGCCTGCAACCTGTCTATGTCGAGGACGTGGCGGAGGCCATCACCCGCATGTTCGCCGACCCGGGCACCGCCGGCCGGACCTATGAGCTCGCCGGTCCTGGGGTGTACACGATGCGTGAGCTGGTCAAGATTACGCTGCGCCTCATCGGCAGACGGCGACTGCTCATGCCGGTCCCCTTTGCGGTTGCCACGTTCCAGGCGCGGCTGTTCGAGCTCCTGCCGAGCCCGCCCCTCACCACCAGCCAGGTTGACCTTCTCAGGACGGATAACGTGGCGAGCGGAGTCCTGCCGGGTTTCCGGGAGCTCGGCATCGAGCCGAAAGGGGTCGAGGAAGTCGTGCCGACCTACATCGGCAGATCGCACCTGCCGGAGCAGCACTGAAGCCCGGCCTCGCTGCCGTAAGTCCATCCACCTCCGACAGCGAGACCGGGCAATGAGAAGCCGGTGAGCGGTGCGCCAGCCAGCCTGCGCATGTCGTGGACGTCGATGCCAAGGCTCTCGAATGCGTGCGCATCGTCTCAGGACGCCGCTCAGGCCGTGCAGGAAATTCTCGACTCTCCTCTCGATCGCTGCAGGAGTATAATTCTCCCCATGGCGGCCAATCTGCCGACGAGAATTGGAGGACGTCATGGAACACAAGACCCTGGATAAGATTCGCGATGCCGCGGATATCCTGCCGAGTTGGCTGAGCCCTCGTCCGCTATCGAAGTCCGAGCGGCTCGAGCGCTGGGCCGAGGCCCTGGAGCGCGAGGGCGGACGGCATCTCAAGACACTGTTTGAGATCGAGCATGCACCGCCGGTCAAGCGGGCAGCGCTGCGCGCCGACGATTCGCTGCTGACCGTGGCATTCAACGATCCGCGGCTGCGCGCCGAAGGCCTCGCCGGAGACACGGTGGGCGATGCCGTTGCATTTTTCGGCATCAGTGAAAGGGAGCTGCACGATATCCTTTGCTTCTGTCATCACGGCGCGATGATGGCGGCTAACACCGCAGCCGCGCAGATTCGCGCCGCTGCGACCCGTCGACCGTTGGATGCACAGTCACTGGTCGTTGGCACCTTCGTTGCGGTGTCGCTCACGGTCGGCTTGCTGATGACCTGAGCGGAAGCGGCGGGCGAAAACAAGCCTTCTCGCTCCGGGAATCGGCGCGGTGGCGCTGCATCCTGGGGGAGGCTTCATGCGACCGCGCGAGGGGCGGGAGCGGTAGACGCGCATTGAGGCGACCGTCGATGCGCGGCGGGCTTCGCGAGAAGCGTTGGTGAGGCGTGAGCGCCGACCGGGTTTTGCGCTGCGCTACGCTGATGCCGACTGCAATTGCGACGACCCCGACAACGAGCAGGACCCGATACAGCCATTCGGGGGCTGCGCTGAGCTCGGGCATCGCACCCGCGTCGGGCGCTTTTGCCAAAACCTTGAGCACTTGGCCCCCATAGTTCGGTCCGACGTCGCTCGTGGCGCTCGGACAAAACGAAAGCGCCCCGAAAATCGGGGCGCTCCCGGAATCCAACCGGTCGGAGCCTCAGGCAGCGAGGTGGGTTGGCTTGACCTCCAGGACCATACGGGAGCTCGCTATCGTCCGGGGCTTCATCGCCTCGGGGATCTCGCGCGAGGTCGACGTGCCGGAGCACGTTCTCGAGGCTCGCGCTCTTGACCTCCACATAGTCGGCAAGCTGGAAGCTGCGCTCGAAGTTCCGCGCGGCGATGCCCCGGTAGGCCAGCCCCGGTCTTTGTTTCTCCGGCCAGCGGCTACGATGCAACCACGGTAGGCGCCATATTGCGGGTCTTTTCTTGAAAACAACGGGGCCGGATAGTGCTGGGCAGACTCCTGGGAATGCTGTCGGCCGATATGGCCATCGACCTGGGTACGGCGAATACGCTGATATATCTCAAGGGCCGTGGCATCGTGTTGAACGAGCCATCGGTCGTCGCCATCGCCCAGTACAAGGGGCGCAAGCAGGTGCTGGCGGTGGGCGACGAAGCGAAGATGATGCTGGGCCGCACGCCCGCCAGCATCACCGCCATCCGCCCCTTGCGCGATGGCGTCATCGCCGACTTCGAAGTCGCCGAGGAGATGATCAAGCACTTCATCCGCAAGGTGCACAACCGGTGGAGCTTCGCCAGCCCGCAGATGATCATCTGCGTGCCGTCCGGCTCGACCGCGGTGGAGCGCCGGGCGGTCCGCGAAGCGGCCGAAAGCGCCAGCGCCCGCAAGGTCTGGCTGATCGAGGAGCCGATCGCCGCGGCGATCGGCGCCGGCTTGCCGGTTACCGAGCCGACCGGCTCCATGGTCGTCGACATCGGCGGCGGTACCACCGAGGTCGCCATACTGTCGCTGGGCGGTATCGTCTACGCGAGTTCGGTGCGCGTGGGCGGCGACAAGATGGACGAGGCGATCGTCGGCTACATCCGCCGGAACCATAACCTGTTGGTCGGCGAGGGCAGCGCCGAACGCATCAAGAAGGAGATCGGCTCCGCCTGTCCGCCCGAGGACGGCGACGGCCGCGTCATGGCGATCAAGGGCCGCGACCTGATGAACGGCGTGCCCAAGGAGCTCGTCATCACCGAGCGTCAGATCGCCGAGAGTCTGGCCGAGCCGGTCGGCGCCATCATCGAGGCGGTCAAGGTGGCGCTCGAGCATACGGCGCCCGAACTCGCCGCCGACATCGTCGACGAGGGGATCATGCTCGCCGGCGGCGGCGCGTTGCTGAGCAATCTGGATTTCGTGCTGCGATACTCGACGGGCCTGCCGGTCTCAATCGCCGACGATCCGTTGTCCTGCGTTGTCCTCGGCGCCGGCCGCTGTCTTGAGGAGATGAAGGCTCTCAAGGCTGTGCTGATCGACAGTTAAAGTCAGGTGAATGTTCTTTTTTCAGAATGCATGATCGATTCTGCCTGGGAGCCGTTCACGAGCGCCGAGCTTGAAAGAGAGCTGATGGTGCTCCGTGAGGTTATCGAGAGCTGCATGCTGACGGACCGCTCTGCTGAACATCAGCTCACAGAGATCGGCATCATGGAGAGCGAGTTGGCGGAGCACCATGGCGGATTACGCCTATGCCAGGTTCAGGAACGACAATGCCGTGGCGGAGATCCGGATCGGGATCAAGGTATTCAAGTGCATCGGCGTATCGCCGCCCCAGGATCACCCGCACATCTACCTCGACATGGGCGACGACGACACGATCCGGTGCCCTTACTGCGCGACCTTGTTCCGCTTCGACCCGCGCTTGGGTCCAGGCGAGGCCGACCCGCCTGACTGCTTGTTCATTGATGAGCTAGGAGAGTAACGAGAAAGACCTGATGCCGCGTCGGTCTCTCAGAGACTCTTTTGAAAGCCATCTGGTCGAGGGCGAGACGGGAAAAGCGTTGCTTTTGAGCTAAGGGGATAAGTATTTCTCATTTTCTAAATTCAACTGCACAAAGAGGCCAGTGTCCACTTCGGGTCATCTGCGGAAACGACAGAAATCGGCATCCGGCGGCCGCTTACGGGCTGAAATCGGACACTGGATCAGACATGGAAGAAGACCCGCGTCGAGCGCTTCTTCAACCCGATCCAGCGCTACCGTCGAATCGCGACAGGGCACGAGAAGCGCTCCGCGAACGTCCTCGCCTTCGTCAGGCTCGCAGCGATCCGCCTATGGCATCGCGCTTATGAATCCACGGCCTGGTCACTCGCCCTTGGCCGAGGCTGGCGAAGGCGCGGAACGCCCGGTGCTTTAACCGAACGCGCCCAACCCTGCGAGACCGTCCCATCTCCAATCCCATCAGCGAGGCTGCCATGGCGAAGATCCAACGGGTCAGTTTCAGGGGCTGCCCCTGGATGCAGCGCGTCGCGCCGCCATTCCGCGCCAGAAACCGCCGGTCGGGCGCGCCGAAAGCCGTGGCCGGCGGTCAGGAATGAATTCCGGCAGCAGCCGTAAGGGGTTGGCCCGCTGTCGCGGCGGGCCGGCGGAACGGCCGACGCGCGCATAGCGCTGGATTGATCTTTCACGCCACAGGTCTAGGCTTGCGCCCAGCACAAGTCACCCGACAGGCTGCACGCCATCGTCGATGGCAGAAGGCAGTCCCCGCGCGGCTCGACACCAGCCAGGGAGACACGCCGATGAACATCCGACCCGATCCGACCTTTCACGCGTCGCCGAAGCTGGCGATGGAGGCGCCGCCGGAGACCGTCGCCTACACCTTGCTGCTCAGCCCGGACTTCTCGCAGCCCGACGCGCTCGCGGTGATCGACGTCAAGCCCGGCTCGCCGACCTACAGCCGGATCGTCCATAAGGTGACGATGCCCTTCAAGGGCGACGAGTTTCATCATTTCGGCTGGAATGCCTGCTCCTCCGCGCTGTCGCCGCTCAGCGGCCACGCCTTCCTCGAGCGCCGCTTCCTGATCATTCCGGGGATCCGCTCCTCGCGCATCTATATCGTCGACACGAAGCCTCATCCCGCCGAGGCGAAGATCCACAAGATCATCGAGCCGGAGGAAATCTTCAGGAAGACCGGATATTCGCGGCCCCACACCGTCCATTGCGGGCCCGAAGGCATCTATGTCAGCACGCTCGGCGGCGGCGGCAAGGACGGCACCGACGGACCGCCCGGCGTCTTCATCATGGATTGCGAGACCTTCGAGGTCCTCGGCCGCTGGGAGCTCGATCGCGGGCCGCAGAAGCTGCATTACGATTTCTGGTGGAACCTGCCGCGCGACTACATGGTGTCGAGCGAATGGGCGCTGCCGCCGCAGTTCGAGAACGGGATCGTAGCGGAGGATCTGCTCGCGAACAGATACGGCCACGCGATCAATTTCTGGGATCTGAGCCGCCGGCGCAATGTCCAGACGATCGATCTCGGCGCCAACCACCAGATGGCGCTCGAGGTGCGGCCCGCGCACGATCCGGTTCGCGAATATGGCTTCCTCGGCGTCGTGGTCGACACCACGAATCTCGAGGGCTCGATCTGGACCTGGTGGCGGGAAGGCGGCAAGTTCCAGATCGAGAAGACCGCGACGATTCCGCCGGAGCCCGCGCCCAAGGACCAGCTGCCGCCCCTCCTGCAGGGGTTCGGCGCGGTGCCGCCGCTGGTGAGCGATATCGACCTCTCCCTCGACGACCGGTTCCTCTATGTCGCCTGCTGGGGCACCGGCGAGATGCGCCAGTACGACGTCACCGATCCGAGGAAGCCGACGCTGGCGGGCTCGGTCCATATCGGCGGCATCGCGCGGCGCACGCCCCACCCGAACGGCAAGAGCTTTGCGGGCGGCCCGCAGATGGTCGAGATCAGCCGCGACGGCAAGCGCGTCTATTGGACCAACTCGCTCTATTCGAGCTGGGACGACCAGTTCTATCCGCAGGGCATCCCGGGCGCGCAGGTGATGGCCAATGTCGGTCCGGGCGGCGGCCTGGAACTGGCCAGGGATTACTGGGTGGACTTCCCGGAGGGATACCGGGCGCATCAGATCCGGCTCGAGGGCGGCGACTGCTCGACGGATTCCTTCTGCTATCCCTCGGCCTGATTCCGGGCGGACGTGGATTGGGCTCCGGCAGCGTTGTGGCTGGCCGTCGTCGCGAGCGGCCTCTATCACGGGCTGAACCCCGGGATGGGATGGCCGCTCGCCGTCTCGGCCGGGTTGATGGAGCGGAGCCCCCGCGCGCTCCTGGCGGCGCTGGGGCCGCTGACCGCCGGCCATCTGCTGGCGATGCTCGCGGTGCTGCTTCCCTTCACGCTGCTGTTCGCCCTCGTCGAATGGCAGCGGCAGATCCAGATCGGCGCCAGCCTGCTGGTGATCGGATTCGGCCTCTTCCGCCTCGTCGACCGGCGCCATCCCCGGGCGCTGGCGCGGATCGGGCCGGCGCGGCTCGGGCTCTGGTCCTTCGCCGTCGCGATCGCTCACGGCGCGGGATTGATGCTCCTGCCGATCTATCTCGGGCTCTGCCGGGGCGCCAACCCCGACAGCGGCCATGGGGCGGCCGGCGCGCTCATCAACGCCGATCTCGGCATGGCGCTTCTGGTCTCCCTCGTTCACGCGGCCGCCATGATCGCCGCCGGCGGCGTCACGGCCTGGCTGGTCTATCGCTATCTGGGCCTCAGGGTCCTGTCGCGGAGCTGGCTCAACCTGGATTCGAGCTGGGCCGTCAGTCTCGTCCTGGTGGGTGCGCTCTCGCTTGCCATCGGCGTCGCGGCGCAACCCTGAGCCGTCCCGCGGGACAGGTCGCCGGCCGCGCGGGCAGGAGCAGGCCTGAACCCTGGTCGTGTCTCGGTTTGACGTCGTTGCCCGGAATTCCAAGCCATCAACCTTGGGGAGGTCGCCATGAATGCTCCCAGAACCGCGCTGCGGCTCTTTGAGAATGCTTCAGGTGCGAGCTGTATCGAACCTTATGAAATTTCCCGCGATCTGCGGGACTTCGCGCCGCCAGCCGCCCCGCTGTGGGCTTCGGATGCCGAACCGGCCTCGGCCTACGTCTTGATCCGGCTGCCCGTCGACTGGAATGGCGAGAAACATCCAACCCCCAGGCGATACATCCTGTTCGGCCTCGCCGGCAGAATGCGGATTACGCCGGATATCGGCGAGCCCCGCGTCATCTCGGCTGGCGATATTCTGATGATGGAAGACACGGAAGGCGGCGGCCATGTCACGGAGGTCATTTCCGACGAGCCGTTCGATGCCGTCATGATTCGACTGCCCGATCGTTCACACTGAGGCACGCCCCGGCCCGGTCGTGTCTCAGATTGAACGTCAGCAATATTTTCACCCCCACCATGGCCGCAAGCGTCGCCGATCACGTATGGACGGTTGAGGGATTCGCTGGCCTAATCCCCTGAATTGAAGGGAGGGCGAGCCATGGTCGCCTATGTAATCTTCATAAAAGAGCGGACGCGCAATCAGGGTGAAGTCGAGCTTTACAAGCAGGCGGCTCCCCCCGCTATGGCGGGTCATCCGATCACGTTCCGCATCGCGCACGGACAAAAGGAAGTCGTCGAAGGCCCAGACTTCGAGGACATGATGATGCTGGAGTTTCCGACCTTCGCGGAGGCGAAGGCTTGGTACAGCAGCCCGGCCTACCAGGCGGCAAGCCAACATCGGTTTAAAGGTGCTGATTACCGTGCCATCATTGTCGAGGGCGTCGCCCAAAAACCAAACTGAGGCACTACCCCCAGCCCTTCCTGCTTTGCCCGCAACGCCCAACCATGCGAGGCTGGGCGCCTTCCCCGTCCCCATCCTTTGCGAGGCTGCCATGGCGAAATATCGGCTGGTCAGTTTCAAGACCTGTCCCTGGGTGCAGCGCGCCGCGATCGTGCTGCGCGAGAAGAAGGTCGATTTCGAGTTCCAGCATATCGAGCCCGACAACC
>NZ_JBOHKS010000066.1:0-7489 GCF_050729195.1 Hypericibacter sp. | reverse complement strand
GCTGCTCCGGCGTGAAGTCCGCCGTCATCTGGAAGTTAGGCGTCCGGGGCGTGAAAGCGCCCGTGTCATAGAGCTGTCCCGCCTTCTTGATGACGTCCTGCAGCGGCTGCTGCACCGGCCCCCAGGGCTCGGAAGTCTGCACGGTCTGGCTGTTGCCGCCACCGCTACTCCAATCAGGCATCTTCAAACTCCTTCTCGACCATGTGATGGGTCGTGTCATAGCCGAACGGCTTCAGCACGCGGGACCAGCCCGGCCTGGCGAAGAGCTCCATGCCGCGGCAGCCCTTCTCGCGGGCCCAGGCCTCGATGACCGCGATGTGATGCTGCCAGCGTTCCCGCTCGTCGCCGACGCAGATGTTGATTCGGCAGACTCGCTTGCGCGGATAGACCGCGAGCTCGGTCACCACGACGGCGAGGACATCCTTCGCCTCTTCGTCCCAGACCACCCAGATCTGCTTCTCGCCGTGATGGGCCGAGCGCCGGATATCGAAAGCCTTCTCCTTGCCCCGTGAGGTCAGGCAGGCCTCTTCGATGCGTTCCTCGATCAGCGGCCAGACCTGGTCGATATTCTTCGACGGGATCCCGACCAGGCAGGTCAAGGGTAGGGCCGCATGTAGTTGATCGGAGCGACGCTTCCGGCGCCGAAGCGGGATTGCGTGGCGAGGCCCTGCAGCAGCCCTGGGTTCTGCGCGAGATACTGGAGCAACCCGACGGGCAGGTCGCTCGTAATGGGAGTTGACGTCGACGCCGGTTGCGAGTTCGGGGCCGGGAGCAGACCACCGCCTGCGTTCGCCTGTTGGGCCCGCTGGGCGATGGAAGCGTGATTACCCGGTAGGCCGCCGCTGTCGCCGCGACCACCGTTACCGCGACTGACTCCCCCGCCGCCGCTTCCGCCAACATTGCCATAGGCGCGATCACGCTGTTCGGCCACGGACATGCCGCCTATGTCGTCAAAGGCGCCCATGCTGTTCGCGATGTCCAGCCCCCAGCCCACTGGCGCCGCAGGAGTGAAGCCGAGAACTTTGGCGATAAAGCCAACGATCCCGCTGGCATCGGTCCCCTTGATCGCCTTCTGATATTTGTCACCGATATAGGCGTTCTCGTTGCCCCATTTGGTTGTCGGGGCAGGAGCCGGTTGGCCGTTCAGCCCAAGCCCCGCCGCAACGCGCGCATAAGCATTGCCGAGCCCGGTGCTGCGGCTGGTGCTGGTGGTAGTGCCACCGCCCTGATAGCTTGCGCCGCTGCTGTCATCCTTGCCGCTGCCGCTCCCGCCTCCCCTGCTCGCCGCACCGCCCGTGCCGTCGCCGGCATCGCCATGGCCACCGCTGGAAACACCACCGCCCAGACCCCAGAACTCTGGCAACCCGGTCTTCGGGTTGATCGTTCCCGACCCGCCGAGAAGACGCAGAATGGCGGCTTCCAGCGGCGATATATGCGCGACCAGCGTGTCGCCATGACGGCCTTGTGATGCGAGCAGTCGGGCATGATCGCGGCCGCACCGCCCTTCGCAGGGTGCGTTCTGACGCATGATGAATCCCTTCTTGTAGAGGTGCGAGCACCGGCCCTTCGGACCGGCGGCAAAGACATGAGTCTGCTCACCAGACAACGACGCCGGTGACGATTCGGAAGACGAACAGAAATCTCGGGACGGCTTCCCGGCGCCTGTCGACCCGGTGACGAGCGTCCGCCAGATCATGATCACGCGCCGTTCCCTCGAAGGCTTGTCCCTGTTGAGGACCCCGAACCTGTCGGCTCGCCGTCTCTCCGCTACCTATAACTATCCTTCCGCTGCTGCCGGGCCGTGATTTCCCGGTCTCTCGGCGGCCAATAGTCCGCGAACATGCCGCCCCAGAGATTGGCGGGCGATTGGGCGAGGCTCGTGCCCACCCCGTAGGTGTCGATCATCGCGTGGCCTTGTCCTGCCGGGCGGGCGATGCTCAGCACGACGCCGGGATAGAGGGGATGCCCGCGCTGGGTGGCGTTGACGACATAGTCCAGGCCGCTTTGCGGATCCATCATGCGATAGGACATGACCGGGCTCGCGGCGACACGGACCTTCTCCCACCTCGGCGGCACCGCATCGTTCGGCGTTCCCGCCGGTGTCGCCGGGCGATCATAGGCGCCCGGTGTAGGGTTCTCGGCCACCGCTTGGCTCAGCCCCGCCAGGCTCGGCGCGTCGGTCGACCGCTGATATTGATGCGCGTTGATGTCCGCGGCGTTGATCCGGGCGGGCAGATCGCCCTGCGGAAAAGGCTGCGTGACGATGCTGGTACCCGGAAAGCGGCAGGTCATCATGCCGTTCTCGGCAATGCAGAAATCGTCGCCGAAACGATCCTCGATCGCCGGGCTGTCCTGCCGCCACGGCGGCTGCAGGGCATGCATGCCATAGCGGTAGAGCGGGACGAGGAGATCGAGAGGCTGAGGCAGGCGCTCGGGATGGTCGAGGAGCGTATGCGCCTCGTTGGTCAGCCAATTGTCGTAGGGCTCGCGTTGTGGCGTGTGGGGCTTCGCCCTGAGCGCGGCGCCGACTTGCGCCAAATTCCCGTAACGTCCCATTGGCGGATCGGGCGGCGTTGCCGGCGTCGAGTCGCTGGCGACACGACGGACATCGCCGCTGCCAAACCCACGCGTGGGCCCGGCGGCCGGATGCTTCTGGGCGAGAATGTCGAAGAGTCCACGAGGCGGTGCTGACATGTTGCGACTCGATGATGGCGACGCCGAAGGTCCAATCGGCCGTTGCTGTGTTGCTATGCGCGATCCTGGCGTTGTCCTGGAACCGACCGCTCACATGAGGATTGCTTATCGCGCAACTCGAGAGCGCACCTGTCGAGCGGGCGCCGATCCGCCAGTGTCTGCATTTTGCCGGTATGATCGTCCCCGCCGGGGCCTGCGGTTGAGACAAGGCCGGGATGCGATCGCGCTTCGCGGGTCTATCGCTCCGAACCGTCCGACGGCGGCCCTTCGGTCGTCGTCCTCGTTAATGATGGCGCAGCGTTCGGTAAAGCCCCCGGCCGTGACGGTTGCGGTTTGTCGGGACGGTCCGGCCGGGCGATGAGCCAGAACAGCGTGCTCGCGAACAGGCCATAGGCGAGGGCCTCCGGCAGACCCTTGAGGGTATAGGCCAGCGGCAAGAACACCAGGCCCGAGCGCACCACCAGAATATTGGCGAGGAACCGGATCAGGAAGGCAACGGCAACAGCAGCCGGTCCCAGCGCGGCATAGGCGAGAAAGCCGGTCCAGCCGCGGGCGAGCAGAAACCGATGACCCGGCAAGGCGAGCAGCGCGATGGAATAGCTGAGCATCGCGCCCGGAGATCCCACATGCCTCATGCTGAGGTCCGAGAACGCAGTCGGGAAGTCGTCGGCCACAAGCGGCCGGAGCAACGCGACGGGAATCAGCGGGACCAGGATGAAGGCGAGTGCCGTCCGATCCGCCCGTCTCATGACCGTACCCTGCTTTGCGTTTCGCCCGCCGGGCGATCGTTGCCGCGCCGTTCGTTTCCCTGGCGTTCGTCGCCCTGGCACTCGGATGAGGCGGGCGCCGGCGTTGCTGGCAAGCTGCCGGTGCGGTCCGGCCGGACAATAAACCAGAAGACCACGGTGGTGACGATGCCGGCGACCGGGGGCTGCTCCAGCAGGCTGCCATGCAGCTCGGGTAGGATCAGCGCGTCCGTCCAGCCCGATAGGAATCGGGCAAGCGGCGGAATCATCCAGCCAGCGGCGGCGAGAACGGCGCCGAGCACGGCATAGAGGACGATGCCGGTTCCGCGCAGCCAGCCCAGCAGAAAATAGAGCGGGATGCCGAGCAGGATCGCGAGCGGATAGCCGGCGAACCCCGATGCGGAAATCGAATCCATGAACGCCGCGGCATTGTATTTGTCTTTGTGTGCGCTCGTGAAATCGATGCGGGCAAGATAGGTCAGCCCGACGACGAACCCGGGAATCCAGGGGGCGATGGCGAAGCCGGCGACGGTGCGCAGGTTCAGGACGAGGCGATCGGGCAGGTCCGGCCGGGCAGTGAGCCAGAATGCGACCGCGGGCAGCGTGCCGAAGAGGAAGGGAATCGCCGGCAGCGGAACCGGCCCCCCTTGTGTCATTCGGTACAGCAGCAGCATCACGACCGCACCGGGCAGGAAGGTCCCGATCGCGGCATAGGCGAGCATTCCTTTCCACCGCAGCGCATTCGCTAGAATGAAAGCCGGCACACCGACGATCGCCAATATCAGATAGCCGTAAAAGCCACTGACCAGGACGATCATGAAGAAGAACGCCGGGTCGCCGGCAGCGAGCGCCGGCAGTGCCCAGAGCGTCCCCGGAAGCAACGGAGCGATGGCGAAGCCGAGCAGGGTCCGCGGTCTCGAGATCAACGCTTGGAGCTCGGCGAAGGTCATCGAACTGTCTCATTCCCCGCCGACGCGGCGGCGGGGCTCATGGAGAAGGAGCCAGGCCGGGCCTGGCATGGACACCGTCCTGCGGCGGCCACCGAGGTGACATTTTTGGGGTGGGGCCCCGATTGCCCTGCAACAATAAATTGAATAGCCTGAGATTGGCAATGGGCCCAGGGGAGATTGGTTTGCAACTAAAAATTGATACGAGGTCCGCCAGCGGGGCGATACTCGGCTTCATCGTCGCGCTGGCGCTGGGGCTGCAACCTGCCGCCGCGGCCTCGCGGCTTGACGACTGCAAGGCCCAGACGGCCACCGATTGGACCGTTTGCGGCAACGCTGCGTTCGACGAGGGTCGCTATGACGATGCGATGGCGGCCTACAACCAGGCGCTGCGGCTCGATCCCCGCGCCTGGGACACCCTCTTCAATCGGGGCACCCTCGCGATGGGGTTGGGCGACAACGCGGCCGCGATCCGGGATTTCGACCAGGCACTGGCGATCGCCTCCGATCACTGCCCGGAGATCTGCTTCAATCGCGCCACCGCACATTATCGGATGCTGAGATTTCCAGAAGCGATCGCCGATTATTCCGCAGTGTTGACGCTCTTGCCGGAAAATGACCAGGCTCTCTTCCAGCGCGGGATCTGCTATAGCCTCGTCGGGAACAACGACGCGGCCTTGCGGGATTTCGCCGAGGTGACGCGGCTGAAGCCCGGCTATGTCGCCGCCTATTCGCAGCGCGCCACCCTCTATACCCGCATGGGAAACGACGACGCGGCGCTTCGGGAGGACGAGAAAGCGCTGGCGGTCGAGCCCACCTATGCCGATGCCTATTACGATCGCGCCGGCATCGCCTGGCGACGTGGAAATTTTCAGGACGCCATTCGAGACTACACGACGGCGATCGGCTTCTATGCCGAGGCCGCCAACGGGCCCAGCGAGCGCGTCAGCCGCTGGTACGGCCAGGGCGCCCACGCCCAGCCCATGCGGCTGGGCGTAAGCGTGAGGCTGATCGACCTCTATCTGGCGGACGCTTACTACTGGCGTTCGCGCGCCTGGCGCAGCCTCGGGGACACGGCCAAGGCCGACATCGATCTGGCCGACGCGCTGCGCGTGGATCCCAATGTGGGTGCGCGCATCGGCGATGAGCCGTGATTAACGAGGCTCTTCGGATTATGGCTTTGGCGCGTCTGGTGCCGGCCAGGGATGAAACCATCGGATGCCGCCCCCGGGCGCATCGGGATCGGGCAGCAGCGTCCGCAGCTCCGGATGCTGGCGGACCAGCTCGGTCAGCATCGCGGCATTCCAGTGCATGGAGTCGACCCTGACATCGAATGGTTGGAAGGCCTGGGAGGTCTGTGACCGGAGATAAAGCCGGCCGTCCTCGACGAGATAGAGGGGGACCCGCGCATAGGGTTCGAAGTCAGTCTCGAACCTGCTTTCCGGGGCTGCACCGTCGGCGGCGTCGACGCTCACGAACAAGACTTCTTGGTCCCCGCGCTGCGCGATGCGAGCCCAAAGCTCCTGGCCGGCGTATAACGTCAGGAAGGCGAGAACCACACCCAACACAATGGACCAGAATACGAGCTCACCCGCTGGCTTTTCGATAGGCATGGTCTAGCCTGCGGTTTGCGACGGCCAGGTGCGGAACCAGCGGATGCCGCCATCGGGCGCGTCCGGTTCGGGCAACATCGGCCGCAGCTCAGGATGCAACACGATCAGTTCGGCCAACATGGCGGCGTCCCAGCGCGGAAGGTCGATTTCCATGTAAAGTCCGTATTTCGGCTGTGTCGCTTGAAGTTTCAAATAAAGTTCGCCGTCCCTGATGAGATAGAGTGGGACGGTCGCGTCGCCGTCGAAATCGAGCTGCCACGCGCCCTCCTCTGAATATTCATCGGCTGCCTTCACGTTTTGAAACCAGGCCGACTTGCTCGCGGGCGGCAGGCGGCTGGCGTACCACACCAGCCCGCCATAGAGGATCGTCAACACGCCGAACGTCACGGCGAACGAAACCAGCGAAATGCGGAGCCACCGAGGCAGCCTTCTGAAGGACCGCGTCATCGCTCAGACCGCAGCCCCGGGTGTCGTGAGGATCACTGTCCAGTCTCTTTTCCTTGAAGCGTGTCTCTATTCGCCGCCTATTTCTTCCGCCTCGGTCCCGGCGAGGACGCGTCGACCAGCGGATCGCCCGCCGCGGCCGAAGGAACCGGATAGGTCCCCGATGGCGTCGGCGTTCGAGCGGGAGCCGGCGCTGGCTTCAGGTTGTATTTTCTAAGCAGATATTCTAGCGTCTTGCTCGAGAAATGGCGACAGTTATTCGTGAGAAGGTTGTAATCTCCCGGCTTGTCGTCCTGGGCCATCAGCTCCGCTTCGATGTAAGGCCGTACATCCTGGGGGACCGCATAATAATCATAAATTTCACCGCCCCTTCTTTTGTCCAGATAGACGGAGCCCTGATTGCTGTAATAGAGCTGCCCCGGATCCAGGCCGAAGCTGTAGTTGAAATAGGCGCCACTGGGGTCGCCCACCGCAATGCTCTCATGCGGTGCCGGCTCGCCGGGTGAGGAGCCTTCGATCCAGAGGCCGGGGACGACGGCCGGTCCGACCGGTGTCCTCAGCTCGGCGACACGCGCCGCCAAATTCCCGTAACGCCCCATCGGTAGATTCTGCGCGACCGGGCTCCGCAATATCGGATTCGCCGATGGCGGCGGTGGCGCGAGCAGCCCGCGCAGCGGCCCCGTTTCCGGCCGTTGCGGCGCGAGGATATCGAACAGCCCGCGAGGTGGTGTTGACATGTGGCTACCCGATGATGGCGACGCCGAACGTACGGTCGGGCGTCGCTGTGCTGCTGTGCGTCAGCGTCGCCGAGCCTTGCGCCCGGTCGTGATGGGTTGCGTTCATCGAAAAACCTTTTAATTATCGCTCGGAATCATTGGCTTATAGGCAGTCTCTTTTGCGCCGGCTGCCGCGGTCTGCTACAATGTGAGGTCGAGACTCAGCCATACGGGAGGTCGCGAGATGGACGAGATCGAGCGGTTGCGCGAGGTGGTCAGACAGGCCGAAATCTCCGTGGCAAACATGAAGGGTCTGGCGGAGCATGACG
>NZ_JBOHKS010000065.1:0-41124 GCF_050729195.1 Hypericibacter sp. | reverse complement strand
ACACTACGATTGCCATTGTGGAGCCCCTTAAAGTTGTGAGTTTTACAAAATTGCTACATTAAATAGTAGCCATGTGAATGAGTTTTGTCCAAGGCCGTCAAGCGCGACGACTGGCATTTCTGCTTCGCATTCCCTCGTTATTTGAGCCGTCTACCGCTGCTCACTTCGCCCCTCAGGGCGCCATATCACGACGCCGCCTGGCCCGGAAGCCGATGGCTCGCATAGGGCCCTTGCGGCCGGAAATCGGGCACCAGCGCCGTCAGGGTCTCGACCAGAAGCCCCGCCCGTCCCTCTCGGGCGGCGGCGGCCAGCCGGTCGATCCCGGTCTCGAGCTCATGGAGCGAGGCGGCGCGGGGCTCGGCCTGCAATACGCCCGTGACCGCGGTCGGGGCGGGGTTCTCGTCCGGCGCGAACAGCATCTCGGTCAGTTTCTCGCCGGGCCTGAGGCCGGTGAAGGCGATGGCGATGTCGCGGTCGGGCTGGCGGCCCGAGAGCCGGATCATCTGGCGCGCCAGATCGAGGATCCGCACCGGCCGGCCCATCTCCAGCACCAGCACCTTGCCGCGGGCCTCGCCCGCGAGCGCGGGCGCGGAGGCCTGCAGCACCAGCTCGACGGCTTCCTCGGTGGTCATGAAGAAACGCGTCATGGCGGCATCGGTCACGGTGACCGGCCCGCCCGCGGCAATCTGTTCCTGGAACAGCGGCACGACCGAGCCCGAGGAGCCCAGCACATTGCCGAAGCGCACCGCGACGAACCGCGTGGCGCCCGGGCCGCCGCTGCGATCCAGCGCCTGGCAATAGCTCTCCGCCAGCTTCTTGGTGGCACCCAGGATGCTTTCCGGCTGCACCGCCTTGTCGGTCGAGATCACCACCATGGCCCTGGCCCCCGACTTGATCGCGGCCGCCGCCAGATGGCGCGTGCCGACGACATTGGTCAGCACCGCTTCGTCCGGATGCCGTTCGCAGACCGGCACATGCTTGAGCGCCGCGGCATGGAACAGGATCTCCGGCAGGGCGGATCCCACAGCGCGCTCGAGCCGGCCGCGATCGCGCAGATCGCAGAGCTCGGTCGCCAGGGCCAGCTTCGGATGCTTGGCGGCCAGCTCGGTCGCGATCGCATGCAGCAGCGATTCCGAATGATCGAGCAAAGTGAGGCGAGCCGGCGCCAGCGCCGCGATCTGGCGGCAGAGCTCGGCGCCGATGGAACCGCCGGCGCCGGTGACCAGCAGGCGCCTGCCCGCGACGAGGCGCTCGACGGGTGTGCGGTCCAGCACATGGCGCGGACGACCCAGCACATCCTCGAGCGCGATCGGACGCACCGCGAGGCGGTCCGAGCGCGCGCCGGGCTTGAGCTCGGTCAATCGCGGGAGCCGGGCCAGGGTAAGGCCTTTGCTCTCGGCCAGATCAAGGAGCTGCGCGATGGTGGCGCCGTCGAGACCGTCATCCGTCACGATCAGCCGCTGCGGCGCATCGCCCTTCGCGACGAGACGATCGATCACGGCTGCCGCCGCCTCGAGAGGGCCCGAGACCGGCACGCCCTGGATGCGCCTTCCGACGCGCTGGCCCGAGGGATCGATCAGGCCCACGACGCGATAGGGCGCCGTGGTGCCGCGCGCCATGTCGCGCAGGAACAGTTCCGCCGCGTCGCCGGCGCCGATCAGCAGCACGCTGGCGCGCCCGCCATGGCTGCGCTCGAGCAGGTGATCGAGCCCGCCATCCTTCCAGATGCGATAGGCGAAACGCGGCGCCCCCAGCAGGAAGAGCAGAACGAACGCATTGATGACGAGTGTCGAGCGCGGCAGGCCTTCGAGCCGGTTGAACAGGAAGAGGGCGGGCAGGAACAGCAGCATGATGATCGCGACCGCGCGGCCGATCTCGATCATGTCGCGCAGGGAGGCATAGCGCCACACGCCGCGATAGAATCCGCTGGCAACGAAGACGGTCGCGGCGACGACGGTGAAGATGGCGGTGCCAAGCCAGAGATAGCCCGAGGTCTGCCAGGGAAAGGCTTGGGCACCCAGCCGCAGATAGAGCGCGAGCGGAAAGGAGATCGCGGCCATGATCGTGTCATGCAGCAGCGCGATACCGGCGCGTCCGCCCAGATGCAGTCTTATCGCCATGCCCAGTCCGGCCCCATTCCCATGATGCTGTCTTAGCATAAACCGGGTGCCGGGGCGGGGACGGCGCCCTGGCCTATTGCGGGGCGGGGTGCGGGCGCGATCCTCATTCCACCGGCACCGGCGGCGGCTTGGGCGGATGCTTGAGCTTGCGCATCAGCAGCCAGACCGTGGCCGCGGCGCCGAGCAGCCCCAAGGCCTGCTGGTCGCGCTCGGCGCCCAGTGCCAGCAGGGCCAGCGCGCCATTGGCGACGAGGGCGAGGCCGGCCACCCGGGCCTGGCTGTGGCCGAGCTTGATCGCCACCGAATTCGAATGCTCGGCATGGGCTTCGAGCAGCGGCGCGCACCGCCAGGCCCGCTTGACCAAGGTGATCGTCGTGTCGGCGAAGAACCAGGCCGGCAGAATGAGAGCCGCGGCCCAGGCGCCCTGGCTCGAGGCCCAGAGCAGCAGCCAGCCGATCAGATAGCCCAGCGGGATGCTGCCGACATCGCCGAGGAAGATTTTCGCGGGCGGCCGGTTCCAGAAGAGAAATCCAAGCGCGACGCCGGCGAGCGTCAGCCCCTGCGCCGCCGTCAGCCCCGTGACCCAGCCCTGATCGATCGCGATGGCGGCGAGCCCGAGTCCGACGGTAAGGGCCTGGCCGCCCGCGACCGTGTCGCTGCCATCCATGAAATTGAACAGATTGACGAACCAGAGCCAGAGCAGGCCGCTGAGCGCCAGATCCAAGGGCCGCGGCAGCCAGCCCTGGAAGACCGGCGGCAATTGCGCCAGGGCCACCAGCCCCAGGACCACGGCCAGGACCTGCACGCCCAATCGAGGGAGCGCCGGAAGACCGAAGAGATCGTCGATCCAGGAGACGATCGAGACGAGAATCGTGCCGATCACGAGCATCCGCGGGAGCGCCATGGCGCCGGGATCGAAGGCCGGCAGGAACAGCCAGAGCAAGGTGAGGATCGGCACGACCGCGAGACCGGCACCGCGCGGGGTCGGCACGAGATGGACACTGCGTTCGACCGGCCGGTCCAGCACCCGGCGGCGCAGCAGATAGAGCCGCGCCCAGCCGCAAAAAAGCAGGCTGGCGAGGAAACTGCCGGCGAAGAGCAGGGCCATGGTGGTGACGGTCATGCTGGCCGCCTTATAGCCCGGGCGCGGCCCGACCGGATAGCGGTTGTGGCTATTGCCCGGCGCGGGTCCCCGCTCGATTGACTTTCCCCAGGGCCTAAGGGAAAGAGGGGGCCGCTTTGATTCCGGGAGCCGCCATATCATGAGCCTCGATCCCTCGCCGACGAGCCCCCGTGCCCGGCCGCATGCGCCGAACCGGAGCGGCGAGCCCTCGCCGGGCGAGGCCGTGGCCATTATCGGTCTCGGCTATGTCGGCCTGCCGCTGGCGGTGGCCCTCGATCGCGGCCAGCGAAAACAGGCCGGCGGCGCGGGCTCGGTCGTCGGCTTCGACATCAATCCGCGCCGCATCGAGCTGCTGCGCCAGGGCCGGGATCACACCGGCGAGGTCGAGAGCGACGCGCTGCGGGCAGCGAAGATCCATTACAGCGCCGATCCCGCCGAGCTGCGGAACAAGGACATCTATATCGTCACCGTGCCGACGCCGGTCGATGAGAGCAACAAACCCGATCTGAGTGCGGTCGAGACCGCTTGCGAGATCGTCGGCGCGGCGCTCAAGGCCTCGAAGCCCTTGCCGCAGGGACTGCCGGTCGTGGTGTTCGAGAGCACGGTCTATCCCGGCGTGACCGAGGATTTCTGCGCGCCGATCATCGCGCGGGTCTCGGGTCGCGAGGCGGGCCAGGGATTCCTCATGGGCTATTCGCCCGAGCGCATCAATCCGGGCGATCGCACCCGCACCGTCGATCGCATCATGAAGGTGGTCTCGGGCGAGACGCCGGCGGTCGCGCAGCGTCTCGAGCGGCTCTACGCCCAGGTGACCTCGGGCGGCATCTTCGTCGCGCGCGACATTCGCACCGCCGAGGCCGCCAAGGTGATCGAGAACGCGCAGCGCGACATCAACATCGCCTTCATCAACGAAGTGACGATGATCTTCGGCCGGCTCGGCCTCTCGGTCTATGACGTGCTCGAGGCTGCGCGCACCAAATGGAACTTCCTCGATTTCCGTCCCGGCCTCGTCGGCGGCCATTGCATCGGCGTCGATCCCTTCTATCTCGCCCATTGCGCCGAGGCGCTGGGCCACCATGCCGACGTCATCCTCGCCGGGCGGCGCATCAATGACGGCATGGGCGACCATATCGCCGAGCGCATCGTCGACAGCTACGCGCAAGGCGACCAGGGCAACGGGCTGCCGCGCACGCTGGTGCTGGGCCTCACCTTCAAGGAGAACCTGCCTGATCTGCGCAATTCGAAAGTGGTCGATCTGATCCAGGGCCTGCGCTCGCGCGGCCATCGGGTCGAGGTCCATGACGCGCGCGCCGATCCGGCCGAGGCGAAGCTCCTCTATGGCGAGACGCTGCGGACGGAGCTGGGCCTGGCCAAGGGCGAGGCGCCATTTGATTGTGTGGTCGGCGCCGTTCCGCACGAGGCCTACAAGGCACTGGGCGCCGCCGAGCTCGCCACGCTGGTCCGCCCCGGCGGCCTCGTCTGCGATGTCAAAGCGATGTGGCGCGGACGGGCGTTGCCGGATGGGTTGCGGCGGTGGGAGCTTTAACGGAACCAGGCACTCGATGCGCGTCGCGGCTGCACCCCTCCCCCTACCCCCTCCCGCAAGGGGATGGGCCGAGATTTTTCTTCAGTCGCTCTGAACTCTTCATCGCTGCAGCAAAAGTAAGGGGCGCCCTCACGGGGAACGAAAGGGCGCCCCTGGTCGCGTCGTCCGATCCGGGAGGGATCAGGCAGCGCGGATGGTCGCGATGAATCTGTCGACCTGGCTCTGCAGCTCGACCGACTGCTTGCCCAGCTCCTCGGCGGCGCCCAGCACCTGGGTGGCGGCGCTGCCGGTTTCGCCGGCGGCGCGGGTCACGCCCACGATGTTGTTCGACACCTCGGACGTGCCCTGGGAAGCCTGCTGGACGTTGCGCGAGATCTCCTGCGTCGCCGCGCCCTGCTCCTCGACGGCCGAGGCCACGGTCGTGGTCACGGCGTTGATGCGCTGGATCACCTCGGCGATGCTGGCCATGGCGCTGACCGATTCGCCGGTCGCCGACTGGATCGCGGAGATCTGCGCCGAGATGTCCTCGGTCGCCTTCGCCGTCTGGGTCGCGAGGCTCTTCACCTCCGACGCCACCACGGCGAAGCCCTTGCCCGCCTCGCCCGCGCGCGCCGCCTCGATCGTGGCATTGAGCGCCAGCAGGTTGGTCTGGCTCGCGATCTCGTTGATGAGCCCCACCACCTGGCCGATCTTCTCGGCCGCGTCGGCGAGACCCTTCACCGTGTTGTTGGTCCGCTCGACATTATCGACCGCTTCGCGGGTGATCTTCGAGGAATTCGCCATCTGCTGGCTGATCTCGCGGATCGAAGCCGACAGTTCCTCGGAGGCGGAAGCCACCGTCTGCACATTGGTCGAGGCTTCTTCGGACGCGGCCGCGACGGCGGAGGACTGGCGATTGGTCTCCTCGGCGGTCGAGCTCATGCTCTGGGCCGAGGACTGGAGCTGCGTGGCCGCCGAGGATACCGACTGCACCACGCCCTTGACCGAGGCTTCGAACGCGTCGGCCATCTTGTTGAGCATCACCTTCTTGTCGGCTTCGGCCTTGCGCTTCAGCTCCTCCTGCTCTTCGGCGAGCTGGTCGGCGCGGATCATGCTCTCCTTGAAGACCTGCACGGTCTTGGCCATGAGCCCCACCTCGTCGCCGCGCTGCTGCCCGGGGATCTCGATGGTCTTGTTGCCGCCGGCGAGCGATTCCATCGCCCGGGTCATGCCGACCACGGGGCGCGAGATGCCGCGGCTGGTGAAGAAGGCGATCAGAAGCCCGATCACGACGGCGAAGATCGAGAGGATGACCGCGGTCCAGCGTGTGTCGCTCATCTCGGCGGTCGTCTCGGGCCCGAGCTCCTCCTCGATCGTCTGGTTCTCGGTGATGGTCTCGTCGAGGCGATGGCGCATATCGGGCGCGATCTTCTCGAGCTTGCCGTTGACGATGTCGTTGCGCGCGTTGATATCGGCCTGCTCGGCATCGAAGGCGTCGGCGAAGGCCTTGACCCCGGCCGCGACCTCGTCGGCATCGGCTTGCAGCTTCACGTCATGCAGCAGGCCGTGAAGCTCCTGGGCGCGGCTCGTCACTTCCTCGAGCTCGGTCTTGGCCGATTTGGCGATGGCCGGATCGTTGCTGGCGAGATATTTCGCGACGTCGAGCCGGGCGACCAGGAGATGATTGATCGCCTCGGCGGCCTTGTCGGTGGCGTCCGCTTCGCCGCCGCTCGCGGCTGCGTTCATGACGCTGGTCAGGTCGGCGTCAACCTTGCCCTCGGCATCGTTGAGGCGGTTCATCAGATCGTCGGACTGCTTGCTCAGGCTCACGACCTGCTCGAAATCCTGCATGTAATCCTTCATGTCGGATTCGATCGAGCCGATGTTCTGACGTTCCGTGTCGGTATCGTTGAAGATCGCGACCGAGGTCTCGATCGCCTTCAAGGTCTCGTCGCTGGCCTTGCGCGCGGCCTCCAGCTCCTGGGCGTCGTCATTGCCGATGAAGTTGGTGACCGCGAGATTGGTGCGCAGGAGATCGGTCTCGATCGCGCAGGCGGCCACCGTCTGATGCGCGGCGGACTGATATTCGGCGAACTTGCCGTTGGCGTTGCCCAGCGCCACGAAGCTGACAACACCCACGATCGACAGCAGCCCGAGAATGACACTGGTGCCGAGCGCCAGTCTGGTGCCGATCTTCAGATTGGAAAATCGCAATGAACCCGCTTGAGCCATGATCGTCCACCTTGCCCCGAGAAAGAGACTTTCAAAATGAAAGTTCAGGCGGCGATGAAAGGATCGATGTACTGAACGAGGAATTACCGGGCGAAATTTGTAATGTGAAAGATTCGCAATGTTCTCTTTCGGCGAATCCGGCGCCTTTTGTTCACGGCCGAAGGGAGATGTTTCTGACCGATCCCTTACCCGGATGGCGGGTGCTTCCTCCTTTCGGTGAAAAGAATCCCCACCTCGACGGCCTATTTCAGATCGGGCGGCGGGTCTTCGTCCGCGTGACCCACCGGCTCCGGCGCGCGCAGTTCGCGCGTCAGCGCCCAGCGCAGCCAGCTTTCTTCTCCCTCATGCGTGGTCTCGACCAGGACCTGCTGGCTGCGGCGCACCCGCCCGCGGCGGCCGGCATAGACGCTTTCGGCGAGGCTGACCGCGGCGCCGTCGATCCGCAGCCGCCAGCCCGCGCCCGACGCCAGGCGCAGCAGGACGGTATGGCCGTTCTGCGCCAGCGTCGCCTGCACCTCGGGATGAAGATGGAATCGCACCGTGACCGGAAGTCCGGCGACCGGCGCGCCGATCGCGTTGAGGCGATCCTCGCCGCGCAGCTCCTCGCCATTGGCCGCGATATAGAGCCGCCGGCGATGGCGGATGCCGAAGCGGCTGGCATAACCGTCATGCGCCAGGTCGAGCCAGACGGCACCGGCTTCCTCCTCGCGTTTGCAGCTGACGAAGCCCGGCCGGCTGGCAAGCCCGTCGCCGGGCAAAAGCAGACTCGAATCCTGCCCGCTTACCGCGAGCGTGGAATGCGCGGCGGTCGCGCGCAGCGCCTCGTCCCAGTTGGGATCGGCGGGATGGGCGCCGCAGCCGGTGATGAGCCGCTCGGCGCCGATGCTGACCTCGATGGCGAAGCTCCCGGCATGAGCGCCCTGATCGAAGCCCGGTGCCGCCGGGCGTCCGGCCTCGACCAGCGCGATCATGCGGCCGGCCGCGAGGCGCTGGAATCCGACATGGGGTGCCTTGGTCATCGCCTGCGGCGTCTCGCCCGCGGCCGTCAGCACCGTCTCGATCAGTCCCGCCGTCTCCTCATTGGCGCCGTTGAAGAGCGCGAGCCCGCCATCCCCATGCTGCAGCAGACGGAGCACGGGCGCCAAGGCGCGCAACGCGGCACCGATCGCGGATGACGAGGAACGGCCCGCGCGCATCAGCGCCGTGTCGACTTCCGCCAGATCGCGGATGACGCGCAGCTGGCGCGACGGGTTGCGTTCGGCATGGCCGCCATCGGGCAGGATCTGGCGAACCAGCTCGGCCTCGAGCGAACGCAAGGCCTGCCGTTCCCAGCTTTGCACGTCCGGCAGCGCCAGGCTTGCCAGCAGCAGGCCCTTGAGCGCCTCGATCAGTGCTGAGCCGCACAAGCCGCCGGGGAGCAATCGCGCCAGGCTGGCGCTTTCTTCGGCGATGCGTTCGCGGAAGCGCTGATCGAAACTGGAATCGCCGCCGACCAGCAGCCGGTCCCCCGATTGCAGCCAGGCGGCGAGCCGCCGGCCGGCGATCCCCGGATGGCGCAGGGAGCGGCTCCGGCTTTGCGGCAGCTGCAGCCATTGGTCGATCAGCTGGCGCGCCAGCACGATGCCGGCATTGCCGGCCGAGAGCAGATCGGCGAGCCAGGCGAAGCCATGGAGCTCGGCGACGAGACGCGCACTGTCGGGCTCGAGCGTCCAGAAGGGCTGCAGCAGCGGCAGGCGGCGGCCGAGCAGCTCGATCTCGCCGCGCAGGATCGCCGTTCCGCGCTCCGGCATGCCGGGCCAGATCCCGGGGCCGACCGCCGTCAACGCCGCGGGCTTCGGGTTGCGGGGCTTGGGTGCCGGCAGCCGGCTCAGCAGCTCATAGCGCCAGCGCCCGGCGAGCCAGCCCTCGGGCATGGCCATGGCTCGCAAGACCGATGTCAGTGTCGCCGGACGCGAGCCGCCGAGGCGGGAAACGAACGCACGCCGAAGGGAATCGATTCCAGGGGCCATCGAGGGTCCCCCGAGGTCTCAGGCCGCTTGCCGCAGCCGGCGGATATTCTCGGCATAGGCGCCGGCACCGCCGGTGAAGGTCGCGGTCCCGGCCACCAGCACATCGGCGCCGGCACGAATGACATCCGCCGCGGTCAGATCGTTGATGCCGCCATCGACCTCGAGGTCGATCTTCCGGCCGGGCGTGGAGGCCACGACCGCGTCGATCATATGGCGCAAGGTCGCGATCTTCTCGAGCTGGCTGCGGATGAATTGCTGGCCGCCGAAGCCGGGATTGACCGACATCACCAGCACCAGGTCGAGATCGGCCAGCACCGGCTCCACCATCGCCACCGAAGTCGCGGGGTTGAGCGCGACGCCGGCGCGCTTGCCCAGCGACTTGATGAGCTGGATGGTGCGGTGGAGATGCGGGCCCGATTCCGGATGGACGGTGAGGATGTCCGCACCGGCCGCAGCGAATTCGGGAATAAAGGGATCGACCGGCGCGATCATCAGATGCACGTCGAAGGGCTTCTTGCTGTGCGGCCGCAGCGCCTTCACCACGAGGGGTCCGATGGTGAGATTGGGCACGAAATGCCCATCCATCACATCGACATGAATATAATCCGCGCCGGCCGCGTCGACCGCGCGCACTTCCTCGCCGAGTCGGGCGAAATCCGCAGACAGGATGGATGGAGCGATGCGTGTGGGCTGGCGCATGGGACCCTCTGAGACCATTCTCAACTAGCAGGCGCAGACGGCCTTGGGAAGGCCGCGCGACCGGAGTCTTCGAGAAGAGGGAGGCGACTACGATCGGGCCGCGCGCTTTCGCTCAGCGCCGCCGCAACCGCACCGCATAGAATCCGTCCATGCCGCCCCGATCCGACCAATGGCAGGGCAGGGTGCGCAACGCCCCGCCCCGCGTGATCGATTCGGGCGGCGCGCCGAGCTCGGCCAGCTCGTCGGCCCCTTCGCCGATTCGGATCCGCTCGATCGGGGCCGCATCCTCGATCGCCTGGGCGATCAGATCTTCGCCCTCGGCGGGCTCGAGCGAGCAGACCGCATAGACGATAACCCCGCCCTGACGCGTCATCTGGATCGCCGCGTTCAACAGGCGGCGCTGCAGCAGGGGCAGCTCGGCCATCTCGGCCGGCCGCTTGATCCAGGGCAGATCGGGATGGCGACGGATCGTGCCGGTGGCGGAGCAGGGTGCGTCGAGCAGCACGGCATCGACCGGCTCGGGCGGGCGCCAATTGAAGGCATCGGCCGCGATGCAGGTCGCCGTCAGCCCGGTGCGCGCCAGGTTCTGTGTGACGCGGGCGAGCCGGTCGGCGGAACGGTCGACGGCCGTCACCTGCGCGCCAGCCGCCGCCAGCTGCAGGGTCTTGCCGCCGGGAGCGGCGCAGAGATCGAGCACCTTCATGCCGGCGATGCCGCGCAGGAGGCGGGCCGGCAGGGCCGCCGCCGCGTCCTGGACCCACCAGGCACCCTCGGCGAAGCCCGGCAGATTCTCGACGGCGCCGGCGTCCTGCAATCGCAGACTGCCACTCGGCAGGAGCAGGGCGCCCAGCCGCTCGGCCCAGAGCGACTGCTCGGCCGGGTCCTTCACGGTCAGGTCCAGCGGCGGTTCGCGCAGATGCTGGGCGGCGACGGCCCGCGCGGTCTCCTCGCCATAGGCCCCGTTCCAGCCCTGCCAGAGCCAGTCCGGCAGGTTGGTCGGAATCTCGGGCGCGTCCTTGAGGAGGACGGGTCCTTCCTGCGCCACCCGGCGCAGCACCGCATTGACCAGGCCGCGATAGGCGGCCGCGGTCCGCGGCAGGGCATCGATGGTCTCGGTCACGGCCGCATGGGCCGGAGTCTCCAGGAACAGCAGCTGGCAGACGCCGAGCCGCAGGGCGCCCTCGGCCGCGCCGGCCTTGGGCGTCAGCGGCTTGTCGAGACATTGCGCCAGGACCGCATCGATCTGGCCGAGGCGGCGGAGCGTCGTCGCCACCAGCAGCCGGGCGAAGGCGCGATCGCGGGGGGAAAGGCCGGGCCAGGTCGAATGAGTGGCGAGGGTTTCGTCGAAGGGGTGGTGGCGGCGCAGGACCGAGTAGAGCAGATCGAGCGCCACGCGCCGGGCGGAGACGTTCGGCGCCCGGACCTGGGCGGCGCTGCCGCGCGCGGCGGCCGCCCGCGGTTTTGCGGCCGGCCTGTCCTTGGCGAATTGGGGGCGTATGGGCATTAACCTTTAGAATGCCCAAAGCTGACCGGAACGTCAGCCCTGCAATGCCGAAAGCGCCCGCGACAAATCGGCCGGGCGCTCACCCCCAGGGCCCGCGTGAGCCCGGCGGCACCGAGCCGGCCGAGGGCACGGAACCGCGGCCGCTCCGGCGGGGCTCGTCAGGGGCAGTCGCCGCCGCGGGCGCAGACCAGGGGCCGGCGGGGTTGCGCAGCGAGGGAGCAATGTCTGCTGCGCCGCTGCCCATGCGCTGCGCCATCTCCTGGAGGCGCGCGATGCGGTTCTCCAGGCTCGGATGGGTGGCGAACAGATTGTCCACCGCCTTCATATGCAGCGGGTTGACGATGAAAAGTGGCGCCGTCGCCGGATGGGCTTCGGCTTCCGGATTGGGAATGCGCCCGCTCGCCATGCCCAGCTTGCCCAAGGCGCTCGCGAGCCAGAGCGGCTGGCCGCAGATCTCGGCGCCGCGCCGGTCGGCCTCATATTCGCGCGAACGGCTGATGCCGAGCTGGACCAGCGTGGCGGCCAGGGGCGCCACGACCATCACCACGATCGTGCCCAGCATGCCCAGCGGATTGTCGCGGCCGCGGCCCATGAAAAAGGCGAAGTTGGCGAGCATGCCGATGGCGCCCGCGAGCGTTGCGGTCACGGTCATGATCAGGGTGTCGCGATGCTCGACATGGGAGAGCTCATGGGCGATGACGCCCGCGAGCTCGCGCCGGTCGAGCAGCTGCAACAGGCCGGTGGTGGCGCAGACCGCGGCCTTGCTCGGGCTGCGGCCGGTCGCGAAGGCGTTGGGCTGCGCATTCTCGACGATGTAAGTGCGCGGCATCGGCAGGCCGGCGCGCTCCGCCAGCTGGCGCACGATGCCGACGAATTCGGGCGCCGACTGCTCATCGACCTCGCGCGCGCGATAGAGGCTCAACACCATGCGGTCGCTGTTCCAGAGCGCGAACAGATTCATGCCCAGCGCGAGGAGGAAGGCGACCGCCATGCCCTGGGCGCCGCCGATCACCCAGCCCACGGCCACGAACAGCGCGGTCATGACGGCGAGAAGCAAGGCGGTGCGGAAGTAGGGCATAGGCTGGGTGTCACTCCGGTTTCGGGTGTCGGCCAAAGCTGGCGGTTGCCAGCCTTCCGACCCTTCTTCAACTATGGATTATGTCCCGCGATTCAAGCATCTGGCCCGGACGATGGCGGCCGATCTTGCCGCTTCGGGCCTGGCTGCTTAGGTTTGAGGCCATGACCCAAACGTCCTCCACCCAGGCTCCGGGCGAGCCTGCCGTCGGGCCCATGCCGGCGGCCGAGAAACCCAAGCCGGCGGCGCCCAAAACCCGCGAGATCGGCGGCCCCAAGGGCCCCGAGCCCACCCGCTATGGCGACTGGGAAGTCGGCGGCCGCTGCAGCGACTTCTGAACCCCGGCCAGCCGCCAGGACAAAACTCCTTTCTCCGATGGACAAACCGACCCGTTCCCGTTCCATAATTGAGCGGGGGTTTGGCGAAGGGGGTGGGTCATGCGGGTTCAGGTCGCCGCGATTCTCATCGCGGTCGTCGTCGCGCTGTGCGGCACGGGCGTCGTCTATGCGGATGGAAAAGGCGGGCAGGGCAGCTCGTCGTCGGGAACCGGTGACTCCGGCACCTCGTCCGGCAGCGGCTCGTCAGGCGGGGGCACCGGCAGCACCCCCACCAACGGCCCGTTCGAGCCGATATCGGTGCAGGGCTGGGACGGCGGCGCCTATCGCAATTCCAGCGGCGAGGTTTATTGCGAGCTCTATGACGACTATGGCAGCAACACCTCGCTGCTGGTCGGCTGGGACAGGTACGGCTTCTATCTGCTGATCACCGATCCCAACACCTTGAAGCTCGAGGAATACGCCGATCTCGAAGTCCTGGTGAGCATCGACAAGCTCTATAAGGGGAAGGTCACGGCCTTCTCCTACGAGACCGACGAGCTCGAGCTCGATTTCGGCGACGACCGCAAGGCCGTCAACGCGCTGCGCAAGGGCGAGAAGCTGGTCCTCGAGGAATATGACCATTTCTACACGCTCCACGGCACGGGTGCCGCGATTGGCGCCGTCGAGGATTGCTTCAAGCGATATAAGTGAGGAAGGGTCGATTTCTTTCCTGTCCGCCCGCGGAGCGGGAGGAGAGGGTTGCGCAGGCTTAGGTGAGACCGAGGGTCGAGCCTTAGCCGAAGCTGGGAGAGGTGGCCTCTTCTTGCGCACGCACCCTCTCCCAGCTCCCGCTAAGTCTCCGCTCCGCGCGCCGGCTTCATCGGCAATCAAACGAAACAGCGGGCTTTCGCCCGCAGGCTAAGCCTGCGCAACCCTCCCCCTCACTCCGTGAGAGGGAGGAAAGCGGGATCAGCGATTCACTCCGCCGCTTTCGGCAGCGCCGCTGTCCGCGTCATCAGCGCGTCGAACTCCGTTTCCGGCTGGAAGATCGAGAGATGCGCCGGCTGGTGGATTCCCGGCGTCATCTTCTCGTCCGGCACGGCTGCGCCGACCACGGTGCGGATCGGCAGCACGCCCGCCCAGATCGGCAGCGCGTAATCCTCGTCGTCATCGACCGGGCCGCCGGTGCGGATCTTGGCCGAGGCTTCCTCGATCTTCATGCCGATGACTGTGGTGCCTTTGACCTCCTGTTTCGTCGCCGGCCGCAGCTCGACCCAGCGGCCGGGGAAGATGCGTTCGACGAAGGCCTCGAAGGCCGCCATCTTGCCGGCGGGATCCTCGACGAAGAAAGCGCGGCCGAAGGCCATCACCGAGCGGTAATTGATCGAGTGATGGAAGCCCGAGCGGGCCAGCACCAGCCCGTCGAGATGCGTCACTGTCACCGAGCAGGGAATGCCTTCGCCCACATGCTCGAGCATCCGGCTCGCGGCCGAGCCGTGCCAATAGAGCATGTCGCCCTCGCGCCAATAGGCGGTGGGCGTCACGAAAGGCTGGCCGTCGATCACATAGCCGATATGGGCGATGAGCCCGGCATCGAGCACCTTGAAGACCGTCTCGCGGTCGTAATGGCCGCGCTTGTGCAGCCGCTTCACGCGCGAAACTTCGGTCGGCTCGAAGCTGCCCTCGGGCGGTTCCGAGGTCTTCCTGCCATAGCTGCCGGGGCTGGTCATCGCTCACTTCTCCTGAGGCTGAGTTCCATCGATCCTAAGCCTTTTCATGCGCCCTAACTGGTCTCTTCAAAAGGTCCGGTTTCGTATATCTTATGGTACCACTTAGGGCCGAAGAGGAACGGATCATGCCGCGCCGCGCCGACCGCATGCCCTTGCTCGATCTCGACATCGACGAGGGCGCGCCGACGCCGCTTCACCGCCAGCTCTATGAAGGCTTGCGCAAGGCGATCCTGGCCGGGCGTCTGCCGCCGCATGGCCGATTGCCCTCGAGCCGCGCGCTCGCGCTCGAGCTGGGCCTCTCGCGCAACACCATCCTCACGGCGTTCGAGCAATTGGCGAGCGAGGGCTATCTCGAGGCCCGGCAGGGCTCGGGCAGCCGGGTCGCGGCGATGTTGCCCGATCCGCTACCCCTGACGGCGTCACGCGTCGCCGCGTCGCGGCGTGTCTCTTCGGGTGCCAAGACAGCGGCGCCTGTCGGCAGCGCGCGGCTTTCCATGCGCGGCACGGCGCTCTCGGCCGCGACCTCGGCGCGGGCCACGCGCGGCGACGGCGCCTTCGCACCCGCCATCCCCGATCTCGACGTCTTTCCTTTCGAGCTCTGGTCGCGGCTGCTGGCGAAGAGCTGGCGCCGACCAACCCTCGCCATGGCATCGGGTCGCGACGCCGCGGGTCATCTCCCCTTGCGCGCCGCCATCGCCGATTATCTGCGCCGCGTGCGCGCGGTGCGCTGCGAGCCCGAGCAGGTCATCGTCCTCTCCGGCATTCGCCAGGCGGTCGATCTCGCGGTGCGGCTGCTGCTCGATGCTGGCGATCCTGTCTGGATCGAGGAGCCCGGCTATGCCGGCGTGCGCGAGGTGCTGCGCGCGGCGGGCGCCCGGCTCGTGCCGGTGCCGATCGATGACGAGGGCCTCTCCGTGAAGACGGGTGCCAGGAAGGCGCCGGGCGCCCGGCTCGTCTGCGTGGCGCCCTCGCATCAATATCCGCTGGGCACGGTGATGACGCTGGGCCGGCGGCTCGAGCTGCTGGCCTGGGCGCGTCGTGCGGGTGCCTGGATCATCGAGGACGATTACGACAGCGAGTTCCGCTATGCGGGCCGGCCGCTCGCGGCGCTCCAGGGCCTCGACGAGGATGGCCGCGTCATCTATGTCGGCAGCTTCTCGAAAGTGCTCTTCTCGTCGCTGCGGCTGGGCTATCTGGTGGCGCCCCCGGCGCTGGTCGAGAGCTTCACGGCGGCACGCTCGACGCTCGACGATCACGCGGCCATGACGGCCCAGCCGGCGCTCGCCGCCTTCATCGCCGAAGGACATTTCGCGGCCCATATCCGGCGCACCCGCAAGCTCTATGCGGCGCGCCAGGCGGCGTTGTTGAGCGCCGCCGAGCGTCATCTGCAGGGCCTGCTCGATCTGGCGCCGGCCTCGGCCGGCATGCATCTGCTCGCAGGATTGGCGCCGGGGCTCGCCGCGCGCATGGACGACCGCGCCGCCACCGCGCGCGCCGCGGCGCAAGGCATCACCGTGGCGCCGCTCTCGGCTTTCCACATGACCAACCCCCGCCGCCAGGGATTGCTGATGGGCTATGCCGGCGTGCCGGAAGACGCGATCGAGCCCGCGGTGATCAGGCTGGCGGCCGGGCTGCGCGCCTGAGGCCTTTCCGCGCGTCAGCCCCGATTCATCCGGTGGTCGATCAGGTCCTTCACCACCGCGGGATCGGCGAGGGTCGAGATGTCGCCGAGATTGCCATACTCGTTCTCGGCGATCTTGCGCAGGATGCGGCGCATGATTTTCCCCGAGCGCGTCTTGGGCAGGCCCGGCGCGAATTGGAGCAGGTCGGGTTGCGCGATCGGACCGATCTCCTTGCGCACCCAGGCGATCAGTTCCTTGCGCAAGGCCTCGCTCGGCTGCTCGCCGAGATTGAGCGTGACATAGGCGTAGATGCCCTGGCCCTTGATGTCGTGCGGATAGCCCACGACCGCGGCCTCGGCAACTTTCGGATAGGCGACCAGCGCGCTCTCGACCTCGGCCGTGCCGAGGCGATGGCCCGAGACATTGATCACGTCGTCGACGCGGCCCGTGATCCAGTAATAGCCGTCGGCATCGCGCCGGCAACCATCGCCGGTGAAGTATTTCCCCTTATAGGCGGAGAAATAGGTCGCGGCGAAACGCGCATGATCGCCATAGAGCGTGCGCGCCTGACCCGGCCAGGAATCGGCGATGCAGAGATTGCCCTCGACCGCACCCTCGAGCACGGCGCCATTGGCATCGACGATCTCGGGCTTGATGCCGAAGAGCGGCTTGGTCGCCGAGCCGGGCTTGAGCGCCGTGGCGCCGGGCAGCGGCGAGATCAGGATGCCGCCGGTCTCGGTCTGCCACCAGGTATCGACGATCGGGCAGCGATCGTCGCCCACCACGCGGTGGTACCAGAGCCAGGCCTCGGGATTGATCGGCTCGCCGACCGATCCCAGGAGCCGCAGCGATTTGCGGCTGGTCGTCTTCACCGGCTCCTCGCCCTCGCGCATCAGCGCGCGGATCGCGGTCGGGGCCGTGTAGAAGATGTTGACCTGATGCTTGTCGATCACCTGCCAGAAGCGCGAGGCGTCGGGATAGTTCGGCACGCCCTCGAACATCAGGGAGGTGGCGCCGTTGGCGAGCGGGCCATAGACGATATAGCTGTGGCCGGTGACCCAGCCCACATCCGCCGTGCACCAATAGATATCGCCGTCGTGATAATCGAACACATAGCGATGGGTCATGGCGGCAAAGACGAGATAGCCGCCGGTCGTGTGCAGCACGCCCTTGGGTTTACCCGTGGAGCCCGAGGTGTAGAGGATGAAGAGAGGATCCTCCGCCCCCATCTCGACCGGCGCGCAGTCGGCCGAGACCTTCGCAATTTCGTCGTGATACCAGTGGTCGCGGCCCTCGACCCATGTGATGGCGCCGCCGGTGCGCTTCACCACGATACAAGTCTTCACAGACGGGCAGCGCGCGAGCGCCTCGTCGACATTGGCCTTGAGCGGGATCTTGCGGCCGCCGCGCAAGCCTTCGTCGGCGGTGACGATGCAGTTGGAATCGCAATCCTGGATGCGGCCCACCAGGCTCTCGGGCGAGAAGCCGCCGAACACCACCGAATGGATCGCGCCGATGCGCGCGCAGGCCAGCATCGCGTAGGCCGCCTCCGGGATCATCGGCATGTAGATCGTGACCCGGTCGCCCTTCTTGATGCCGTGGCTCTTCAGGACATTGGCGAGCCGGCAGACGCCCTCATGCATCTCGCCATAGGTGACATGCTTCTGCTCCTTGGGATCGTCGCCTTCCCACAGGATCGCCGTCTGGTCGGCGCGCTGGGGCAGATGGCGGTCGAGGCAGTTGGCCGAGACATTGAGGCTGCCGTCGTAATACCAGCGGATCCGGACCTCGCCCGTGTAATCGACATCCTTCACCTTGGTGAAGGGCTTGATCCAGTCGACGAGCTTCCCCTGCTCGCCCCAGAAGCCCTCCGGATCCATCATCGAAAGGTGATAGAGGCTCTCGTACTTCGCCTCATCGATCCAGGCGGTCCGGGCCAATTCTTCGGTCACGGGGAACAAGGTCGGGCTGGTCATGACGGCGGACAACTCCCTGGAAAAGCCTGCCCTTTGGCTCCCGGCCCTGGCCTCGGGGATGGGTCGGATCATCCCCGCGTTCCAGCCGGGCGGCGGGGCGGTTTCCCGTGCCCCGCCAAGGGCTTGAAGGAGAGGAATATTGACGGAAGCGGCCGGCGCGAACAAGCGCCTGTCCGGAGCGGAGAGTTTTCCCGTCGCCAGGTCGCGGCCGGCCGATGGCGGGGGCTTTTATACTTCCGCATACAGAGCTGGTTAGGCCTCCGTTAACAGCCGCCCCCTAATTTCGCGACATCACGCCATACATCTTTCGATCAAGGGGACTGGCTCAAATGGCTATTCGGCTTTCCGTCGGAACTCGCTTCTATGTCGTGAGCGGTTTGAGCGCGCTGTTGCTCGCCGTCACGGCCGGCGTCGGCCTGTGGGTCGCGGGCGAGCAGGAAGCCCAGCTCGCCGATGTGGTGGTGACCTCGACCGCGCTTCGCAATCACATGGAAGCCGACATGATGCATGACGCGCTGCGCGCCGATGTGATTTCGGCCCTGCGCGACGGCATGAACGGCGCCGCCGCCGCGCGCCAGGAGGTCGAGGGCGATCTCAAGGAGCATGTGGCGAACTTCCACGACGCCCTCGATGCCAACTCGAAGCTGACGCTGGGCGCCGACGTGAAATCCGCGCTGGCCGAGCTGGCGCCCAAGCTCGAAGCCTATATCGCCGGCGCGCAGAAGATCACCAAGGAAGCCTTCGATAATCCGACCACGGCCAATGCCGACTTCCCGACCTTCATCGAGGAGTTCAAGGCGCTCGAGATCGCGATGGGCGATGTCAGCGAGAAGATCGAAGCCGCTGTCGGCCAAGCGCAAGACCAGGCGGATGCCATGGGGCGCGTCGCCACGATCTCGATCCTGATCGCGGCCGCGACCGGCGTGCTGATCCTGTTGTTCTGCGCGGCGGCCCTGGTGCGCTCGATCGTGCGTCCGACCGTCGCCATGACCAACGCCATGAGCAAGCTCGCGCAGGGCGACATGGCGGTTGATATCCCGGCGCGCGAACGCCAGGACGAGATCGGTCGCATGGCCGCTGCCGTTCAGGTCTTCAAGGACAACGCCCTCAAAGCGGCTGAGCTCGCCGACGCGACGCATCAGGAGCAGCAGGCGAAAGAGGCCCGCGCCAAACGCCTCGACCAGCTCTCCAGCCAGTTCGACCAGAGCGTGTCGAGCCTGCTGCAGGAAGTCGAGGCGGCGATGTCGGGCATGAAGGAGATGGCCCGCACCATGACGCAGGCCGCGACCGAGACCTCGTCAAAGTCGGGCACCGTGACCGAAGCCGCGCAATCGGCCTCGAGCAACGTCAACACCGTCGCCAGCGCCACCGAGGAGCTTGCCGCTTCCGTCGGCGAGATCGGCACGCGGGTGCAGCGCTCGACCGAGATCGCGCATAAGGCGGTGCAGGAAGCGGGCCATACCAACAGCACCGTCCAGGGCCTCGCCGCCGCGGCGCAGAAGATCGGTGAGGTCGTGAACCTCATCAACGACATCGCCTCGCAGACCAACCTGCTGGCGCTCAACGCCACGATCGAGGCGGCGCGCGCGGGCGAAGCCGGCAAGGGCTTCGCAGTGGTGGCGTCCGAAGTGAAGAACCTTGCCAACCAGACGGCGAAGGCGACCGAGGATATCGGCGCCCAGATCGCCGACATCCAGAAGGTCTCGGGCGACGCCGTGGCCGCCATCGGCGGCATCGGTTCCACCATCGGCAAGATCTCCGAGATCGCGACCGAGATTTCCGCGGCGGTGGAGCAGCAAACGATCGCCACCAAGGAGATCGCACGCAATGTCCAGGCGGCGGCCAATGGCACGCAGCAGGTGACGGGCAATATCAGCGCGGTCTCGGCCGCGGCGCAGCAGACCGGCAATTCGGCGCAGCAGATGTTGGGCTCGATCGAGCAGCTCGCCGGCCGTGCCCAGGCGCTGGGGCAGGCGGTCAGCCGCTTCCTCGAGGATGTGCGCGCGGCCTGAGTCCCGTCTCAGCGCGCAGCGGCGGGATCGGCCGGCAGCAACAGCCAGCCGGCCTCGGTCGCGACCGCGAAGGGCTGCAGCGACTTGCCCTTGCAAGGACCTCTGACGCAATAACCGTCATCGGTGCGGAACTGCGCCCCATGGGTGCTGCAGAGGAAGCGCTGGCGGTCGCTGGTCAGGAATCGATCGGGAAACAGCTCGAGCGGCGTGCCCTGATGCGGGCAGGCATTGCGATAGGCGAAGACCCGATCGCCGCGGCGATAGACGAAGAAATCGAGCCGCGCCGGGCCCTCGCCGATCAGGAATCCGCGCGCCGTCCCGTCCGGGATCTCATCGATCCGGCACAGACGCATGGCTTCGGAGTCCGTCGCGGGGGGATTCGGCAGGGATGGAAGGCTCCTTCGCGTCACGCCGGTCTGGCGGCGATGTAGAGTTCGAGCCGCGGGCCGACCTCGGTGAAGCCGCAGCTTCGATAGAAATCATAGGTCGGCTGAGAGCGGGGCATATCGGGTGCGCCCACTTCCAGCACGGGCCAGCCGCGCCGTTTGGCCTCGGCCGTGGCGGCCGCGATCAAGGCACGTCCCAGGCCCAGCTTGCGGGCAGAGGGCTTCACATAGAACTCGTTGATCTCGCCGAAGCGGCCGCCCGCATAGACCGCGACGCATTGCGACACGGTCAGCAGACCGACCGACTCACCCGTCGGCGCTTGCGCGAGGAACGCCGCATAGATGTCATGGGCCGGCAGCAGCTCCGCAGCCGCAGCCCGGTAGATCGACCGGCGCGCAAGGCCGAACTCCGGCCCGTAGAGCTCCTCGAACAGCTCGGCCACAAAATCGCCGACCAGATCGGCATCCCGCGTCGTCGCCTGGCGGACCGGGGTCGTGGAAGCGATGGCCATCATTCACTCGGGCCTCACGCCGCCCATCTTGCAGATGAGCTTCCAGGCGACGGCATCGACCGGCTGGACCGAAAGCCGCGACAGACGGACGAGCGCGATATCCTTGAGCTTCGGCTCGGCCTTGATGGCGGCCAAGGTCACGGGCTCTTTCATCGGCATGACCGGCTTCAGATCGACCATCACGAACTTGCCGGTCTTGTCCGAGGGGTCGGGATAGGCCGCCTTGGCGATCTCGGCGATGCCCACCACCGCCAGGCCCTCGTTGGAATGATAGAAGAAGGCCCGGTCACCGATCTTCATCGCCCTGAGATTAGCGGCGGCCTGATGATTTCGCACACCGTCCCAATGGGCCTTGCCCTCCTTCACCAGGCGCTCCCACGCGTAGCTCGAGGGCTCCGACTTCACCAGCCAATAGGCCATCGACCGTCTCCTTGTCCTTCGATGATCAGTCGCGCTCGATGACCTTGCGCCAGGGGCGCAGATCGACCGAAGCGAACAGGCCGGCCTTGGCATAGGGGTCGCTCTTGAGAAACCCGTCCACGGCGGCCCGGTTGTCGAACTCCAGGATGAAGAGGCTGCCGACCATCTGCTGCCCATCGTCGCTGAGGAGCGGCCCGGCGATGACGATCTGGCCCGTGTGCTTCTTCAGGAATTCGAGATGGGCCGGCCGGTTCTCCGCGCGAACCGCGGCATGGCCGGGCTTGTCCAGGCAGTGGGCGACGTAAAGCATGGCGGTTCCTTGCAAATCACGGAAAACAACAGGTGAATGGCCGGGGAGCCTAACCCGGATCGAGGCCTCTGGCCATGTCCGGAGGGAAGACCGGCAGGGGCCGGTAACCGCCGATAAACCTGCTGCGAAAAAGCGACAAATTATTAACGAATTGGAAGGGAGAATGAATCGGGGCGACCTGCCTTCGCCCGTCCGACCGTCCTGAGGCCCTCAGGAACGGGCGCGAATTTTTTCCTGGGGCCACCATCACGGGGGGAGGAGCGGAGCCCGCAAGCATCCATGTCTGCCTCGCACCCCGTCATCCGCCGTTGGTTCCTCCTTCTTGGCTTGGCGCTCGCCCTGCTTCTGGGCGTGGCGGCGGCCGCCACGACCGTGGCCGAGCTGCAGCGCCGCAAGGCGGAGGAGCAGATCGCCACCGTCAATGGCAGCGCCCAGCAGAGCCGGCTCGCGCTGCAGATCGCGCTCCTGGCGCAGGACATCGCCCGCAAGGCCGACAGCCAGGACCAGGCCCGCATGCGGATCGCGGCCGACCGGCTTTCCGAGATCCATCAGCGGCTGGTCGAGCGCGTGCAGAGCCTCGGGCCCGCCGCGCAGGAGTTGGTCGCCTTCTACAATACCGACGAGGTCGCGCTCGAATTCACCCTGCAGCGCTTCATCACCCAGGCGCATACGCTCTCGATGCTGCCGCCGACCCTGCTGAAGCCGGGCCGGATCGAGATGCAGGCCATCGCCGACAGCTATCCGCGCCTGCTGGCGGCCCTCGATGCCGAGACGCAAGCCTGGCAGCATTACGAGGAACGGCTCCATCGCGAGCTGGGCCGGATGCAGATCCTCGAGCTCATCCTGTTCGCCGGCGTGGTGCTGGCGATCGCGCTCCTGGTGTTCCGGCCGATGCTGCGCTCCTTGCGCGAACATATGGGCGCGCTCGAGGATCTGAACACGACGCTCGAGCGCCGCGTCGCCGAACGCACGGCCATCGCCGAGGCGCGCGCCCGCGAGCTGGTTCATTCGGAATCGGCCTTGCGCGAAACCGACGCCCGTATCCGCGGCATCCTCGAGAATGTCGCCGACATGGTGATCACGGTCGATGGCTGGGGCCGGATCGAATCCTTCAATCCGGCAGCCGAGAGCGGCTTCGGCTATTCGGCGGCCGAGGTCACGGGCTCGGACGTCTCCATGCTGTTGCCCGACAGCCCCGGCGGTGCCGGCGGCATGCAGCTCTTGCGCCGTCTCGCCGGCCCCGAGGGCGAGCCTCAGAACATCCAGCTCAACGAGATGACGGCGCGTCGCAAGGACGGCTCGCAGTTCCCGGTCGAGCTGGCGGTGGGCCGGGTGCGGCTGGGCGACCGGCAATTGATGATCGGCACGCTGCGCGACATCTCCGCCCGGCGCGAGGCCGACAGCACCCTGCGCCTCGCCAAGGAGGACGCGGTCGCCGCCAACCGCGCCAAATCGCAGTTCCTCGCCAATATGAGCCATGAGCTGCGCACGCCGCTCAACGCCATCATCGGCTTCTCCGAGATCCTGGAGAAGGAGATGTTCGGGCCGCTCGGTGTCGCGACCTATGCCGACTATGCGCGCGACATCCGCCAGAGCGGCGAGCATCTGCTCGCCGTCGTCAACGACATCCTCGACCTGTCGCGCATCGAGGCCGGCCGCATGGAGCTCTCCGACCTCGAGGTCGATATCGGCGAGCTGATCTCCGCCTGTCTGCGCATGGTCAGCGTGCGCGCCGAGGAGCGCGAGGTCGGCATCGTGACCGATCTGCGCTGCCTGCCGCTCTCGGTGCGTTGCGACATGCGTTCGGTCAAGCAGGCCCTGCTGAACCTCCTGACCAACGCGATCAAGTTCAACAAGCGCGGCGGCAGCATCACGATCCGCACCGATCTTGCTGCCGATGGCTGGCTCGACCTCCTGGTCGTGGACACCGGCATCGGCATGAACCCCGAGGATATCCCTTCGGCCCTCACGCCTTTCGTGCAGGTGAGCAGCTCGCTCTCGCGGACCTATGAAGGGACGGGGCTGGGGCTGCCCCTGGCCAAGTCGCTGATCGAGCTCAATGGCGGCAAGCTGCTGCTCGAGAGCGCGCTCGATGTCGGCACCACCGTGACCTTGCGCATTCCGCCCGAGCGCATCATCAGCCAGATCGACCCGCCGCGCGAGGCGGCCGCCGGTTAGGAGCCGGCGCCTTCGATCTTGCCTATGGCGCCCCAGAGCATTTTTCGACGCCCACCCTCTCAAATTCGATCGCGCTTCGTTTGTTTCGGCCGCCTGATCCCGCCGATCGCGACTATTGGCACCAAGGGGTTCTGCTCGCATGCTTAACCCTGTGTCCGCTTTCGGTCTCTAAGCGGCCGTCAGTTGCGGATTTCTGTCACTACCGCAGATGACCCGAGCCAGACATTCCCGACGTTGGGAAGCTGCTCGAAACCCGCCATTCGTTCTTTTGTCTCAGGACCTATCCTGAGCGCCGATGAGCATTGCGAGCGGCGCCAGGGGCCCGAGAGCGATCAGCTCGAATTCCATCATGCCGGCGACGCCCAGCGGAAGCTTCTCCAATATCTCGTGCGCTTCCGCACGGCTTGTCGCATTCATAATGAAGACAATGCCGTAACCCTCGGTCTGAAAGAACCATTGGTCGATTTTTCCGGCGAGATAGTTGCGAACCGTAGCGCGCACCTCGAAGGGCAGGACGGGAGCGATCGCGTCTGGCGTGCCCTTGGCGGTTACCGAACCAATGGCCAGGATCTTGTTGGTCTTGGTGGCCACGGCGGCGAGTGCGGGCAGAATTTCAGCATGCACGCGTGGATTCTTTACTTCAGACATTTGTATCTCCTGTCGCCTTAGGTCGTTGCCGCAGGCGGATTGCTTTTGTTGGCCGAGATAGCAGCAAACAGAGTCGGTCGGTCGGGACGAATGGAGGCTTCATCAATTCAACCCCATCGGGAGATGGCGCTGGATAGCCGCCTCGGAACATCGATTGCGACGTCGGCCGTCAATCTCATTGTCGGTTTCAAACTGCGCCAGATCCGGATGTTTGTGTCGGATTTGCTGGCTGCCGACGAGCTCATTTGGCGTTGAGGACGTCCGCATGGGCGTGAGCAAATTCACCAACGGTCATGGATCTGCGTCCCGTCAGTTTCTCGACATTGTTGTCCGCTCCGGACATCCGGCCATTCTGATAGTCCGCCATTGCACCGCCCAGATGTTGGACGATGTATGCGGGGACGCCCATCTTACTGATCGACGCGCAGTATTCGTCGATCGGAAGGTCCTGAAAGACGATCTTGCGACCGAGCGCCTCGGACAGCTCCGCCGCCATCTGCTCATGGTTCATCTCGACCGGGCCGGAGAGAGGAATGGTCTTTCCGATATGCCCTTCAGGGTTTTTCAAAAGCGCTGCAATGGCACGGCCCTGATCATCCGCAGCGATGGGCGAATGCCGTCCCTTCCCGACTGGCATGCGCAGGACGCCCTTCTGCAGATAGGGCAGCTGCCACGGGTAAAGGAGCCACTCGAGGAAGTAGGTCGGACGGAGATGGATGACAGGAAGCCCCGACCAGTTCAGCACCTCCTCGGCGATGAAGCTGTCCCGGCACGAGTTACTATTGGAATGGCGGTTTGCCGAACGCTGCGACAGGTTGATAACGGTCGATACACCCGCCTCCTTCGCGGCTTGTGCGAAATTCACGGTCGCATGGATAAGGCCGGGCTGGACGGGCCATACAAAGTAGGCCGCCTCGACACCCTCCATCGCCGCGCGGACGGTGTTGATTTCCAGGAGATCGCCAACCACGATTTCGGAACCGAGCTTCTCCAAGGCTTCCGCGCGAGCGTCCTTGCTGTGCACCATCGCCCGAACAACCAGTCCAAGGGCGATCGATTCCTTGACTGCGGCGCGGCCTGTATCTCCCGTTGCACCTGTAATCAGCACTTTCTTGCCCATGAGACTTATCCTTCCAGAATGAGAAATTAGCTTAGAACTTGTCTCGGGATGCGAGCACCAGGTCGCGCAATCAATTCCTGATGAACTTAGGGGTCGGCCTTTGCCGTCGCCGTGGGGCAGCCGTTGGCTTCTGCTAGCACTGTTCTTGTCGCGGCATAGACGACGGGTTGGCAGCGCATGAGTCCATGCGGCTGCCAACACTGATGATCCAACTGTGGAGTTGTCGGCTTGAAGCCACCCCTGCAAGCCCGCGCTGCGGCTCCGTTTACCAGGGGCGTGTCTAGGCTCGTTCGCGAGATGCTCGATCTTGGCACCCGCGTCGGCGTTCTCCCAGATGCGGCTAGCTCGCAACCTTCCGTCAACTGCCGCCGAACGACAACTACGACCCGACTAGCCGGTAAGATTGCACGTTCTTGCTGTTTGTGGATCGATTGCGCGGCGAGGCCACGGATCATTGTCATGTGAGCTGATCCGGCTTCCCTACGACGATCGGCATCCAGGCAGGGGATCGCCTTTCAATCACAAATATGAACGGACTGCGCTGCCAGCAGCGAAAGTGATCTGCCGCCGTGAAATGCTCCTCCCTGAAGTATGGCTTTGATCCGGGATGATCAGGTCGATGGCAAGGAAGAGACACGCGGCGGATGAGAGTCTTGCGAAGCGTCGGCCGGCCGTGCGCGAAAACCGTTCGTTGTCACACAGGGCTGACGTCAGCTCATGGCACATCTCGGAAGTGGTGCTGCGTCTGACTTCTGTCCGCTAAGAGCTCCAAATCCGACATCGACCAACGACTGCCCGCCGATCTCGATTTATGAGTAAACGACCTGGAGCGCTTCCGGGTTCAGTTTGAGCGGGAAGTTCTAATCCTCGGCGCGATAGGGGCGAGAGAGCAGCGTCTCGACCGCCGCATCGATGGCCGCACTGCGGTTCAAGATATCGTCCACCGCCGCCGCGATCGGCATGTCGATGCCCGCGGCCTCCGCCTGGGCGCGCAAGGCCGAGGCGGTCCAGATCCCTTCCGCCACGCTGCGCCGTCCCGCCTGATATTCGGCGAGGCTCTTGCCTTCGCCGAGCGCGATGCCGAGCGAGAGGTTGCGCGACTGGCGGCCGCTGCAGGTGAGGACCAGATCGCCCAGCCCCGAAAGGCCCATGAGCGTTTCCGGTTTGGCGCCGCGCGGCACGGCGAAGCGCATCATCTCGGCCAGCCCGCGCGCGATCAGGGCGGCGCGCGCATTGTCGCCGAGCCTGCGGCCGATCACGATGCCGCAGGCGATGGCCAGCACGTTCTTGATGGCGCCGCCGAGCTCGACGCCCGTCACATCGCCCGACCAGTAGAGTCGGAAACGCGGGGTGGCCAGCGCCTCGACGATCGCCTGTCCCAGCGCCGCATCGGCCGCGGCGACGGTGGCAGCACTCGGCAGATCGGCCGCGACCTCGCCGGCAAAGGTGGGCCCGCTCAGGACCGCGGCCGGCGCGCCGGGCAGGGTCTGGGCGAGAAGTTCCGTCATGGTGAGCCCGCTGCTCTGCTCGATGCCCTTGGCGCAGATCACCACCGGCCGGCCTTGCGGCCAAAGCGGCGCGAGCCTTTCGCTGACCTCGCGCAGATGCTGGGCGGGAACGGCCAGCAGCAACGCGTCGCAATCGCGGATCGAGGCGAGATCGGCGCTGGCGCCGATGCGCGGATCGAGGGCGATGCCCGGAAGATAATCCGGGTTCTCGCGACGCGCCGCGATCAGGGCCGCGATCTCGGGGCGATGGGTCCAGAGCCGGGCCTCGCGGCCGGCGCGCTGTGCCGCGACCACCAGGGCCGTGCCCCAGGCCCCGGCGCCGAGGATGCCCCATCGCTGCAGGGTCATCGTCATGCCTTGACGCCGGCTCCGGCCGCGCGCGGCGCGCTCGGATCGAGCGGCCAGCGCGGCCGCGCGGCGAAATCGAGCCCGTCGCCCTGGGCAAGAGCAGGCCCGCCCTGGAGCCGTTCGATTCCGGCCCAGGCGATCATCGCGGCATTGTCGGTGCAAAGCGCGAGAGGGGGTGCCACCAGCGTCAGGCCCTTCGCCCGCGCGACCCGATCCAGCGCCTGGCGGATGCGACCATTGGCGGCGACGCCGCCGGCGACGACCAGGGCCGTCAGCCCGCCGCCGATAGCGCTGCAAATATCGAGCGCGTTGGCGGTGCGATCCGCCAGCACGGCTGCGATCGCCTCCTGCAGTGCCAGCGCCAGCCCGTCGCGCTCCCGCTCGGGCAGGCGGCCGCCGACCGCGAGCTCCTCGGCGCGCTGGCGCAAGGCGGTCTTGAGACCGGAGAAGGAGAAATCGCAGCCGGGCCGGCCCAGCATCGGGCGCGGCAAACCGTAGCGCTTGGGATCGAGGCCGGCTTCGGTTGCGCGCCGCGCCGCCTGCTCGATCGCGGGCCCGCCCGGATAGCCCAGCCCCAGCAGCTTCGCGCCCTTGTCGAAGGCCTCGCCGGCCGCATCGTCGACCGTGGTGCCGAGGCGCCGATAGCGCCCGACGCCCTCGACCCGCAGCAATTGGCAATGGCCGCCCGAGACCAGCAGCAGCAGGAACGGAAACTCGACGCCGGGATCGAGCCGCGCGGAGAGCGCATGGCCTTCGAGATGATTGATGGCGAGGAAGGGGCGATCGAGCGCCAGCGCCATGGCCTTGCCCATCGTCACGCCGACCAGCACGCTGCCGATGAGGCCGGGCCCCGCGGTGGCGGCGATGGCGTCGATATCCCGGGCCGCGATGCCCGATTGCTCGAGCGCCTGGCCGATCATCCGGTCGAGCTGGGTCAGGTGGCTGCGCGCGGCGATCTCGGGCACGACTCCGCCGAAGGGCCGATGCTCTTTCAGCTGCGACAGCACGAGCTCGACGATCCGTTCGCGCTTTTCGCTCACGATCGCGACCGCGGTCTCGTCGCAACTGGATTCGATACCTAGAACACGCATGACGCGACTCGGGGGCGGAGGGAAGGGCGGGCGAATCGGAACGGGTCTGCCACAATTCGGCGGAAATCACGGAGAAGGAGAACGGCAATGGCGGGCGCGATCCTAATCGCGACGCGGTGTCGCCGCCAGCCATGCGAGTCGCGGCCGATGGACGCCTTGATTCAGCCCGCAAAATGACATTGGCGGCCCAAAAACCGCCTCGGCGCGGCCGCTTGCCAGAGGCCGGCCAAAGCCCTAAAGCTGGGCTCCAACAAGCATTTCGCCCAGGACGGCCGATGAAATCGAGTCGCAGGCAATGACAGGCGCACGCGTCCGAATCGGCACCCGCGGCAGCCCTCTGGCACTGGCCCAGGCGCATGAGTTGCGCGACCGGCTCAGGGCCGCGCATGATGCGTTGCGCGCCGCCGATGCGATCGAGATTCGAATCATCAAGACCACCGGCGACAAGATTCAGGATCGGCCCTTGACCGAGATCGGGGGCAAGGGGCTTTTCACCAAAGAGATCGAGGAGGCGCTGATCGATCGGCAGATCGACATGGCGGTTCATTCGATGAAGGATGTGGAGACGCATCTGCCGGAAGGTCTCGAAATCCCCACTCTGCTGGAGCGCGAGGATCCGCGCGATGCCCTGATCGCGCGCGCAGGCAACAGCCTCGCCAGCCTGCCGAAGGGCACGGTGGTCGGCTCCGCCTCCTTGCGACGCAAGGCGCAGATCCTGCTGCATCGTCCCGACCTGCCCGTGGTCAATCTGCGCGGCAATGTCGGAACGCGGCTGCAGAAGCTCGCCGACGGAAAGATCGATGCCACGCTGCTGGCGCTCGCGGGTCTGCGGCGGCTGGGGATGGAAGACAAGGTGACGGCGCTGCTCTCGACCGACGAGATGCTGCCGGCGCCCGGCCAGGGCGCCATCGGCATCGAGATCCGGTCCGACGATGACGAGGCGAGGCGCTGGCTGGCGCCGCTCGATCATGCCGCGACCCATATCGCCGTCACGGCGGAACGCGCCTTGCTGGCCACGCTCGACGGTTCCTGCCGCACGCCGATCGCGGCCCTGGCCGAAATCACGAACGACCGGCTTTCCTTGCGGGCCTTGATCGCGTTGCCCGATGGCAGCCAGCATCACCGCGAAACCGTCGAAGGACCCGTCGCGCAAGCCGCGCAATTGGGACGCAAGGCCGGCGAGGCGCTGCGCAGCAAGGCCGGTGCCGGATTCTTCGCCCGGCTGCAAGGAGCCTGAGAGGCGAACCCAGGGAAACCACCATGGCGCTGACCGCTCTCATCACCCGACCCGATGACGATGCCGAACCGTTGGCCGCCGCGCTGATCGCGCGCGGCATCACGGCGGTGCGCGAGCCTCTGCTCGCGGTCAAACCCGTCGCCGATGCCGTGGTCGATCTCGAGGGCGTGCAGGCGCTGCTCTTCACCAGTGCCAACGGCGTGCGCGCCTTCGCCAATCTTTCCCGGCGCCGCGACCTGCCGGTCTTTGCGGTCGGCGACAACACCGCGCGCACGGCGCGGGCGACGGGCTTCGACAATGTCGAGAGCGCGGCCGGTGCGGTCGACGATCTGGCGCGGCTGGTCGCGCGCCGTCTCGATCCCAAGCGCGGCGCCTTGTTCCACGCGGCGGGCTCGGCGGTTGCCGGCGATCTCGCGAGCCTGTTGAGCGAAAAAGGCTTCGAGCTCCGGCGCGTCATGCTTTATTCCGCCGATCAGGCGGCGGCCCTGACCGACGATGCCAAGGCGCGTCTGGAACGCGGCGAGATCGGTCTGGTGCTGTTGTTTTCGCCGCGCACGGCCGAGACCTTCGTCTCGCTGGTGCATGACGCGGGCGATGCGGCATTGCATGGGATCGAGCAGGCGACCGCGCTCTGCCTCAGCCCGGCGGTCGAGAAGGCGGCGCAGGGCCTGCCCTGGCGCTCGCTCCTGACGGCGGAGAAAGCCGATCTGCCTTCGATGCTGCGGCTGGTCGATCAGGCGGCCGAAGCCGCGCGACCGGCCGCCAGCAGTGCCGCCACGCGCGACACCGCGAGCGCTGCCGATACGCCGGCGCCGGCCGATATCGAGGCCGCCTTGAAACGCATGGCGCGCCGTCCCCCGCCGGCGCGGCGCTTCGCGCTGGTGGCCGCGCTTCTGATCCTGGTGGTGGCGGTCGTGGCCTCGCGGCCGCTCTGGCAGCCTTTCCTCGATCGCTTGACGGCGACCTCGGAAACGGTGGTGCCCGGCTCGACCGGCACGGCTTCGACAGCAACGGGCAGCGCTGTTTCGACCGATACGAACCTCGCGGCCGTGAAGGCGGAGGCGGCCCAGCTCGAAAGCGATCTCGCGCTGATGCAGGCCGCGATGGAACGCGCGGCGACCGAGCGTCAGGCGCAATGGGAGCGCATCGGCGCGCTCGAGAAACAGGTGGGCGAGCTCACCCCGAAGCTCGAGGCGCTGGTCAAGGCGCAGGCCGAGCTGCAGGACAAGATCGGGCAACAGGCCTCGGCGGCGACGGGTGCGGCGCCGGCGTTGCCCGACGATATCGCGGCCCTGCCGGGCGAGGTCGCGGACTTGCGCGCCAAGCTCGAGAGCCTCGCCGCGACTGCCGCCGCGACGCCGGCTCCAGCCCCGGCATCCAGCGACAGCGGTGCCGACAGTGCGGCCCTGGCCAATCTGCAGGCTTCGCTCGATCAATTGTCGAACGAGAACGCGTCGCTCAAATCGACGCTCGACCAGGCGACACAGCGCTTGAGTGCGCTCGATCAGCTGCAGCAGGAAAATGCGGCGCTGAAGGCGACGCTGGACCAGACCGCGCAGCGCCTGATGGCGCTCGAGGCGCGTCCTGATCCTGCCAAGGGCGAGGCCAGGAATGCGGCGCTGCTGCTGGCGACGGCGCAGCTCAAGAGCGCCATCGCGGCGGGCCGTCCCTTCAATGCCGAGCTGCAGGCGGTCGACGGGCTCGCGGCCGGCGATGACGGGTTGGCCGATGTGCTGACCAAGGCGCATCTGACGCTGGGGAACTTTGCGCCGCAAGGATTGCCGACCGCCTCGGCGCTGCTGCAGCAGGTGCCGGGTCTGGTGGACATGGCGCTGGAGGCTTCCGGCGGTGCCCTGGCCGAGACTTCCTCCGGCAAGGGCTGGCTCGACCGGCTGCTGTCCGGCCTCTCGAAGCTGGTCAAGGTCAGGCCCAGCGATGGCGCTGCGACCGGCGACAGCAACTCCGACCGGCTGGCGCGCGCCGAAGGTGCCGCAGCGGCCGGCGATCTCGCGGCCACCAACGCGGCGCTGGACGGACTGACCGGACCTGCGGCCGATGTCGTCAAGAGCTGGCGCGAGAACGCCGCGGCCCGTCTCGCGGCCGATTCCGCGCTCGATGGGCTCGAGCAGGCCGCATTGGCGCGCGTGGCGGCGCCGCCTGCGACCGGCGGCGGCTGAGAGCAGGAGGACGCGCAAGGCCCATGCGCAGCACGCTCTGGTTTCTCCTCAAGCTTGCGATCCTGATCGCGGCGGCGATCTGGATCGCGGACCGGCCCGGCCATGTCAGCTTCGACTGGCTCGGCTGGCGCGTCGATACCAGCGTCGGTGTGCTGCTGGCAGCCCTGCTGCTGATGATGGCGCTCGCGGCCGTGCTCTATCGGCTCTGGCATGTGATCGTGCGGGGCCCGCGGCGCCTTTCGGAGCGTCGCGGCGAACGCCAGCGGCTCAAGGGCTATCGCGCCCTGACGCAAGGCATGGTCGCGGTCGCGGCCGGCGATGCGGAGGAAGCCAAGCGCCAGGCGCGCATCGCACATGGGCTGTTGAAGGAACCGCCGCTGACGCTGCTGCTGGCGGCCCAGGCGGCGCAGCTCTCCGGCGACGAGACGGCGGCGCGGCGCTATTTCACCGCCATGCTGGAGCGGCCGGAGACGGCCTTTCTCGGCATGCGCGGCCTGCTCAACCAGGCGCTGGCCAAGGGCGACACCGGCGAAGCCTTGAAGCTCGCGGCCAAGGCGCATGAGGAACGGCCGCAGGCCGGCTGGGCCGCGAAGGCGCTGCTCGATCTCGAATTGAAGCAGGGCGAATGGATCTCCGCGCGCCGGACGGCCAAGGCCGCCGAGAAGCTCAAGGTCATCGATCGCGAGCGCCATCGCCGCATCGAAGGCATCTCCTATCTCGAGCAGGCCCGGCTCGAGGCCGAATCGGTGCGGGCCACGGCGCTGGCGCGCGATGCGGTGCGGCTGCTGCCGGATTTCGTGCCGGCGCTGGCGATCGAGGCGCGCCTGCTGGCGCGCGCCGGCCGTGAGCGCGAGGCCGAGAAGATCCTGGAGAAGGCCTGGAACCGCGGGCTCGGCCATCCGACCATTGCCAGCGCCTATGCCGCCATAAGGCCCAATGAAAGCGCGCTCGACCGGGCGCGGCGGTTCGAGAAGCTGACCCATGGACGCCCCGACGCGACCGAGAGCCGGCTGACGCTGGCCGAAACCGCGATCGCCGCGGGGCTCTGGGGACCGGCGCGCCGCAATCTCGAGGCGGTGGCCGCGGCCGAGCGGTCGTCGCCTTCATTGCGGCTCTGCCGCCTGATGGCCCGGTTGGAAGAGGGTGAGCATGGCGATCTGGCCGCGGCGCGGCGCTGGCTGATGGCCGCGGCCGATGCGCCGCCCGATCCCGCCTGGGTCTGCAATCATTGCGGCGCCACGGCCGGCGACTGGACCGCGCGCTGCGGCCATTGCGGTGAGTTCGACAGCCTTGCCTGGAAGGAAGGAGCCCGCGTGGTGCTGGCCTTGGGCGGCGCTGCCGCCGATACGCGCAGCAACGAGGCGCGCTATCTGCCGGCGAGCCCGACGCCGGTCGCGCCGGCGCCGGCTGCCGCCGGCGGTCCCAAGGCGGAGACCGGCGCCGCGCCGATCGACGCCGCGCGCCTCATCACCTGAGACGTTCCGGCGGTCCAAAAGAAAACGGCCGGCGTGAACTCCGCCGGCCGTCGTCCCATGATTCGGAAAGGCGTTTCAGGAGGCGCGCCGGATCATCCGGAAGCCGACCAGCAGGATCAGCGATCCCAGGATGGCGACGAGCAGGCTGTGGAGATTGAAGCCGCTCACATCGCCGAAGCCGAGCTGGGTTCCGATGAAGCCGCCGATCACGGCGCCCACGATGCCGATGATGATGGTGACGATGATGCCGCCCGGATCGTTGCCGGGCATGATGAATTTTGCCAAGGCGCCGGCCACGAGGCCGAGCAGGATCCACGAAAGAATGCCCATTGTCGAAACTCCCTTCTCTCCAATCGGCCTTCCGAGGGAAGGCCGATCGCCAAGCGCCCCGGTGACGCCGACACGAACGCCAATCTAGAACGCTGGGAGACTTCGCAAAAGAGGGGACGCACACGCCGCCGAGTCGAGTCGAAGCAGGAAAGATCTTTCCTCTCCGCCCGCGTGGCGGGGGAGAGGAAAGCCAAGAAAGTTCAAACGGCCGGCGTCAGCTCGACTCGATAGAGATCCTGGTTCTTCATGTCCTTGAGCGTGACGGTCATGGCGGTGCTGGCGCCGTCGATATGGACATGGCCGAAGAACTGATAGCCGGCGCTGGGAGCCAGGTTGGATTGCCCGGTCTCGGGCGCCTTGATGTATTTGAGCTGCGGTCCGAAGGTCGGGTCGAGCTGGTTGGGCCCGAAAGTGCCGGCATTGAGCGGCCCCGAGACGAACTCCCAGAACGGCTCGAAATCCTGAAACTTCGCCTGGTTCGGGTCGTAGAAATGCGCCGCCGTGTAATGCACGTCGGCGGTGAACCAGACCGTGTTGGTGATGCCGCTCTGCTTGATGAAGCGCAGGAGATCGGCGATCTCGAGCTCGCGGCCCAGGGGCGGACCGTCATTCTTGTTGGCGATGGCCTCGAAATTGTCGCCGTCGGGGACGACCAGGCCGATCGGCATGTCGGCCGCGATCGCCTTCCACACGGCCTTGCTCGCCTTCATTTCCTGCTTCAGCCAGTTCACCTGCTCGACACCGAGGAACGCGGTGTCGGGCCCGGCGACCGGCTGGAGATTCTTGGAATTGTCGCCGCGATAATTGCGCATATCGAGCATGAACACGTCGAGCAGCGGTCCGTAATGGATCACCCGGTTCACGCGGTCGCGGTTCTGCGGGTCGATGCGCATCGGCATGTAGTCGTGGAAGGCGCGGCCGGCATAGGCGGAAAGCAGCGCCAGGCTCTTCACCTGATAGCGGTCGTCATTGCCGATGATCTGGCGCGGATACCAGTTGTTGCGCGTCTCGTGATCGTCCCATTGCGCGAGGATCGGCACGCCGGCGTTGAAGGCGCGCAGATTCTCGTCCATCAGATTGTATTTGTAGTTGCCGCGATACTCGGCCAGCGTCTCGGCGACTTTGGACTTCTCCTCGATCACCACATTCTTCCATTTGGAGCCGTCCGGCAGATCGGCCTCGGCCTTGAGCGGTCCGTCGGCATAGATCGAATCGCCGGAATGGATGAAGAAGTCCGGCGTCAATCCCGCCATGGCCTTGAAGATCGTCATGCCGCCGAGATCGGAATTGATGCCCCAGCCCTGGCCCACCACGTCGCCGCCCCAAACGAAATTGACATCGCGCTTGTCGGCGGGGGCGGTCCGGAAATGACCGGTCAGCGGCTCGCTCAGCGAGGTGAGATCGCTCAGATCCTCGAAGCTCACGCGATAGAACACATCCTGGCCGGCGGGCAGGCCCGTCAGCTGAAGCCGGGCGGTGAAATCGCCTTCCTCGAGCGCGGCCGGGCCGATCGCGCGACTCGACTCGGTGAAGCTGTCGCTCAGCGAGTAATCGACGATCATGCGGGCCGGGCGGTCGGTGCGTGCCCAGACGATGGCGCCGTCGCTGGCGACGTCGCCGCTCTGGAGCCCATGGGTGATCAGGGGCCGGCTGGCTGTCGCCAGGGCCGGGCGCGGCATCAGGAGCGAGGTGCCGCCCGACAGGAGGGCGGCGCCGAGGCCGGCCGAGCCGGTGCGCAGCAGCCAGCGGCGCGAGAAGGCAGGCCAGAGCGAGTCGGTGGGGGTCGAAGGGGTGGCGGGTCGGGTCCGTTTGGCGCGCATCCGTGGCTCTCCCAAGTCGGTTGGATCGCTGGGCCTCAGGGCGGACCCTAAGGGTCATCCGGGGCGGGCGTGTGACGGAGCGGTTGCAATGGCGTCAAATTGGGCCGCGGGGATCGAATGCCGCAGCTTCCCCGCGTCTCAGGCGAGACCGCCAAACCGGCTCTCCTAAGGCTCTATTGACCATTTCGGCCTAGGTTTGAGGGCGGTTCCGTGGGGCTCCTGGCCTTGTTTCCCAGGCGCTTGGGTGCAATTTACCATGGTTGACGGAACCGGGGCGCCTGCTCTAGCGTGCGCCGCCTTATGGATACCCCGGTTGCCGCAGTAGCTCAGGGGTAGAGCAACGCATTCGTAATGCGTGGGTCGGGGGTTCAATTCCCTCCTGCGGCACCATCCTTCCCCTCGCGATTCGACGTCTGCGTGAGCCCCGGAGATTCATTCCGCCGTCAGGGCTGGGCTTGCCAGTTATCGGCCGCCGTCTCGGCGGCCTCGATCTCTTGTTTCGTCAAGGTCGGGGCGACGGCCTGGAGCGCTTGCGGCGCATCCTCGTTGCCATCATCGGCCGCGAGGCGGAACCACATATAGGCGGCTTTCATATCGACCGGCACGCCTTCGCCGCGCGCATAGATCAGCCCCAGATTATATTGCGCGCCGGCAAAGCCCTTGTTCGCGGCGCCTGTGAACCAGCGCAGGGCTTCGCCCGGATCGGCCGGCCGGCCTTCGCCGCCGGCAGCCATCGCTCCCAGATTGTTCATCGCCTCGGCATTGCCGTGCGCCGCCGCCTTGCCATACCAGTCGGCAGCCGTGGTGAGGTTCTTCATCACACCCTGGCCATGCGCATAGAGATCGCCCAGCTCCAGCTCCGCATCGGGCTGACCCTGGGCTGCCGCCTTTTCAAACCAGAATCGCGCCGACGAGTAATCCACCGGAATGCCGTCGCCGCGGTGGTACATCCATCCAAGCTTGTACTGGGCGTCGGGATTGCCCGCCTCCGCCAGCGGTTTCATCTCGCGGAAGGCGATTGCCCAATCGCCGTGGGCGAGGGCCTCGGCGGCCTCGTCCATGCCAGCACGGGCAGGCTGCATCGGGGCACCGACAGTGAGCGCCAGGATCGCCAGCAGGGCCGCCATCCCGGTTGCGTACTGCCTGATTGCCTGCATCGAACCTCGGGGTTTTACGGTTCGGCGAATGTCACTCGGGTTCCGGAGTTTAGCCGGACCGCGCCGCATCGGGCCAGAGCGACGGGTCGGGCCCAATAGGCATCCCCGGGTGCCGGTCATGGTAGGATGAGCTCGCGATCGGAGGGAGCCTTCCCACGGGTTTTTTCCGGTGTCTGCCGAGAGCCCCGGGAATAAATCCCGGGGCTGGCCGTTGTCGTGGCAATGAGAGCCCGAGGAAGGCGGATCTGACGGCGTGAACCAGACGATGCGCGAGGAACTGGTGACGCTGCTGCCGCGGCTGCGGCGGTTCGCCTATGGCCTCGCCGGCAATATGGCGGACGGCGACGATCTGCTGCAGAGCGCCTGCCTGCGGGCCCTCGACCGGGCGGATCAATGGCGGCCCGGCACGCGCCTCGACAGCTGGGTCTATCGGATTCTGCAGAATCTGTGGATCGACCAGATCCGGTCGCGACGGCGGCGCGAGATCGCGGTCGATGAGGATGTGATGGCGAGCTTTCCCGGTGGCGACCAGGCGCGCGAGATGGAGGCGAAGCTCGGCCTCGCCGAGGCGCGGCGCGAGGTCGCCAAGCTGCCGGCCGAGCAGCGCGCCGTGCTGCTGCTGGTCTCGGTCGAAGGCGCCTCCTACAAGGAGGCCGCCGAGATCCTGGAGATTCCGATCGGCACGGTGATGAGCCGCTTGTCGCGCGCGCGATTGACTTTGGGCCAGGCTCTGTCGGCAGAAAGCCCGGCTTCCAGCGATGCCACGAGGGCGAGATCATGACGATGGATCGGGGTTCGGGGGATCGGGGTTCCGGCCGAGAGGGTGCGGCCTCGGGCGAAGGGACCGGCGGCAGCCGTTTCTGGGACGAAGCCACGCTGGTCGCCTATGTCGATGGCGAGCTCGACGCGGCCGGCTCGCGCCGCGTCGAGGCGCTGCTGGCGCAGGACGCGGAGGCCCGCAACAAGGTGGCGCTGATGCGCCGGAGCGCCGAGGCGGTCAAAACGGCCTATGACGCGGCGATCCAGGAGCCCCTGCCCGCAGGGCTGGCGGCCCTCCTTCGCGGCGGCGATGGCGAAGACGGGCGCCAGTCCTCGCGCGAGAAGCTCGCCAGCCTGCGCCGCCATCCCGCGCCGCCCGCGCGCCGAAAGACCGGCTGGCGGCTGATGCCGCTCGCGGCCAGCCTGCTGCTGCTGGGTTTGGGCTTTGTCGGCGGCATGGCCTGGAAAGAAATGAGCCTGAACGCCGGTCTCAAGCTCGCGGGCGCCGCCAACGATCCGGCCGCGGCGCTCTATGAGACGAGCCTCACCAAGCTGCTGGATCAGGGCGCGACGGGCGAGAGCGAGACCTATGCCGATGCCGCTCACGGCATCGCCGGACGGGTCACGCTCCTGGGCGATTTCGTTGCCCATGGCGGCTTCGCCTGTCGCGAGTTCCGCCATGACCGCACCGTGAGCGGCGGTGCGCCCTCGGCGGAATCCGGTTTCGCCTGCCGGCGGATTGGCGGCGGGTGGGAAGTCTTCTCCATGCCGGCCGCCGTCGGTGGCTGAGGCCCGGCGCTTCGAACCGAATTCATGGTTGCGATGAGACCCGATCGTCACTCTCTGTTTCCAACGCGCGCGCCAGCGGCTTCGCGCCGGACCCATCTGCGCTATCGCATCGCCGGTCCCTTGCTGATGGCCTTGGTCATTAGCGCGGCGCCGAGCTTGCGCGTCGTCTCTTCTCTCGATCTCGATCTTGGAATGCAGGCGGCGCTTGCCGATGACGGCGGGGGTGGCGGTGGTGGCGAGGGCGGCGGCGGTGGTGAGGGCGGCGGCTCCGGCAGTTCCAGCGGCTCCGGCAGCTCGGGCAGCGAAGGCAGTGACGATGGTGGCGGCGAAGGCGGCGACGATGGCGGCAGCGACGATGGCGGCGGCACGGGCAAGAGCAGCGACCATGCCGGCCGTGCGGTCGCCCATGAGCTGGTGGCGGTCGGTCCGACCGAGGGTCTGAGAGGCACGCTGGCGCAGCTCGGCATGCGCGTCATCGAGGAAACGCCCTTCACGGCGCTCGATCTGACGGCGGTGCGCATCGGCCTGCCGCCGCAGATGTCGCTGGCGACGGGAGAAGCGCTGCTGAAGGCGCGCCTGCCGGCCCTGCAGATCGATGTGAACGCGCTCTATGCGCCGATGGCGAGCCTGACGTTGCCCGCACCCGGCGATCCGGCGCGGCTCATCGGCTGGCCCAGCCCCGCCTCGGGCTGTGGCGCGGGCCTGCGGCTCGGCATGATCGACACCGGCGTCGATCCGCAAGCGCCCGGCTTCGGCGGCCATCGGATCCGCCAGCAGAGCTTCATCGATGCCGGCGAGGATCCGGCGCCCCGCGATCACGGTACGGCGGTCGCCAGCATCCTGGTGGGCGGCGGGTCGTCATCCGGGATCATCAGTCTCGACAGCGCCTCAGCAGCGGCATCGCAGCCCGAGGGCCTGATGCCGCAGGCCGAGCTCTATGTGGCCTCGATCTTCGCGCTCGACGGCAAGGGCGAGGCCCGGGCCACGGCGGTGGGATTCGCCCGGGCGCTCGACTGGATGGTCGGCGCCGGCATCCAGGCGATCAATGTCAGTCTCGCCGGCGACGAGAATCTCCTGATCGATCTCGCGGTCGCGCGCGCGGCCGAGCGCGGCGCCGTGCTGGTCGCTGCCGCCGGCAATGGCGGACCCGATGCGCCGCCCGCTTTTCCGGCGGCCCTCGACGGCGTGATCGCGGTGACGGCGGTCGATGTCGATGGCCGCCGCTACGAGCAGGCCAATCGCGGCGACTATGTCGATGTGGCGGCACCCGGCGTGCGCGTGGTCTCGCCGGCAGCAGGGCCGGAGACGGGCACCTCTTTCGCGGCGCCCTTCGTCACCGCCTGGGTCGCGGCCAGGATCGCCGAAGGCGGTCCCGCCGATGCCGCCGCGATGCATCGCGCCATCGCGGCCACCGCGCGCGATCTGGGGCCAGCCGGGCATGACCCCGATTTCGGCTGGGGCCTGCTGCAGAGCGACGGGAAATGCAGCGGGCGCTGAGCCTCGGCTATTCCGCCGGCGCTTCGCTGCGCAGCCGTCGTGCCTCATCCTCGCGGGCCTCGATCGCGGCATGCTCGCGTGCCGATTCGAGGATCGCGTCGGGCAGCGTCTTCGGCGCCAGCAGCGAATAGGCGACCGGCACGACGAAGAGCGTCAGCAAGGTGCCGAGCGACATGCCGCCGACGATGACCCAGCCGATCTGCTGGCGGCTTTCCGCACCGGCCCCGGTCGCCAGCGCCAGCGGAATGGCGCCCAGCACCATCGCGCCGGTCGTCATGAGGATCGGCCGCAGCCGCAAGGTCGCGGCCTCGATCACGGCCTGGATCTTGTCGCGCCCCTGCGCGCGCAGTTGGTTCGCGAACTCGACGATCAGGATGCCATGCTTGGTGATCAGCCCCACCAGCGTGACCAGGCCGATCTGGCTGTAGACATTGAGCGTGCCATGGCTGAAATGCAGCGCCACCAGCGCGCCGGTCATGGCGATCGGCACGGTCAGCATGATGATGAGCGGGTCGCGGAAGCTTTCGAACTGCGCCGCCAGCACCAGGAAGATGAAAACCAGGGCCAGCGCAAAGACGACATAGAGGCTGCTCGAGGCCTGCAGGAACTCGCGCGACTGGCCGGCATAGTCGATCGAGACCGGCGTGGTCGCGACCTGGCTCACTGTCTGGCGCAGGAACTGGAGCGCCTGGCCCAGGCTGTAACCGGGCGCGATCGAGGCGGTGATGCGCGCGGCACGCAGCTTGTTGAAATGGTTGAGCTCGCGCGGGGCCACGGTTTCGTCGAGTTTGACCAGGTTGGCGAGCGGGATCATCTCGCCCGATTTGCCGCGCACATAGATCGCGGCGATGTCGCCCGGCCGGCTCCGCTCGGTCTCCTCCATGCGCAGGATCACGTCATATTGCTCGCCCTCGAGCTTGAAGCGCGTGATCTGCCGGCTGCCCAGCAGGGTCTCGAGCGTGCGGCCCAGCGCCTCGACCGAGACGCCCAGGTCGGCCGCCTTGTCGCGATCGACATCGATCCGCAGCTCGGGCTTGTTGAGCTTGAGATCGGAGTCGAGATTGGCGAGGCCCGGATTCTTGGCGGCTTCGGCCATGATCTTGTTGACCAGGCTCTGCAGCTCTTCATAGGTGCCGGTGGTCTGCACCACGAATTGCACCGGCGTCTGGTCGAACTCCTGGCCCAGCGGCGGGAACATGATCGGGAAGGCGAGCAGGCCCGGATTGGCGAACATCGGGCCCGACAGGCTCTGCACGATCTCGAAAGCCGAGCGCGTGCGCTTCGACCAGTCGACGAAGCTCATGAAGCCGATGCCCTGGTTCACCACCGGGAAGCCGGTCACGGTGAAATAGGCTTCCTTCTCGGGCACGCTGTCCCAGAGCTGCTCGATCATCTTGATATAGCGGTCGGTATAGCTG
>NZ_JBOHKS010000064.1:0-14173 GCF_050729195.1 Hypericibacter sp. | reverse complement strand
GTCATCAACCGCAACGATTTCGATTGCTGGGGCCAGTGCCCGGATATCGACGACACCGCCGGATATAACGAGTACATGAAAAAGTGCCGCGCCTTCGGCAAGGCCATCTGGGACATCACCGGCAAGGGCGTCGACGTCGATTTCGTGTTCGAACATCCGGGCGAGCAGACCTTCCCGGTCTCCTGCTTCGTCGTGAAGCGCGGTGGCATGGTCGTATTCTGCGCCGGCACCACCGGCTACAACATCACCTTCGACGCGCGCTTCGTCTGGATGCGCCAGAAGCGCATCCAGGGCAGCCATTTCGCCAATCTGCTGCAGGCGGCCCAGGCCAACCAGCTCGTGATCGAGCGGCGCATCGATCCCTGCATGTCGGAGGTCTTCTCCTGGCATGACATTCCGCGCGCCCACACCAAGATGTGGAAGAACCAGCACAAGCCCGGCAACATGGCCGTGCTGGTCCAGGCCAAGCGCCCGGGCCTGCGCACGCTCGAGGATGCGATCGAGGCGTAGACACGCCAACGGGCCAGTCTAGAGTCACATCGCTGAATCCTCTCTCGTCATCCCGGCGAAGGCCGGGATCCATGGAGGGCGCGGATAGAACAAGCCTCACCGTCGGAGACTCCACCTTGCTCCTTCCCGATCTCACCGAAACCTGCCGGCTCGCGCTGGCGCCGGCCGAGCGGCTGGTGGAGGAGGCGCGCCTCGCGCTCGCCACCGATCTGGCGCCGGCGGGCCGTGTCGATGCGGCGGCGCTCGACCGCGCGCAATATGCCGCCCACGGCTTCGCCTGGTATGCGACCTATGCCGAGGCGCTGCGCCAGGCGCTGGCCTGGGCGGAGCGGCTCGAGGACAGCGACCGGCTGGGCGAACGCGAGGCGCTGATCCTGCAGATCGGCTTCGGCGAATATCTGGCGCAGATGACCGGTGGCATCGCGATCTCGCAGGGCGAAGTGGTGCGGCCCCAGGATCTGGGACTGCCCGACGCCGCGACGGCGCTCGCTTCCGAGTTCGCCGTCGACAGCCTGCTCCGCGCCAACCGTGCGAGTTTGCGCGAGCGATTGGCCGAGCTCATCGCCGATCATGATTTCGGCGAAACGGCGCTCGACGACGAGATCCTCGCCATGACGCGCGACCAGTTCCGGCGCGTCGCCGAGGATCATCGCGAGGATGCGCATCGCTGGCATCTGAAGGACGAGCTGATCCCGCTGACGGTCGTCGACGAGCTCGCGAATCTCGGCGTGTTCGGCCTCACCATCCCCGAGGAATTCGGCGGATCGGGCCTGGGCAAGCTCGCCATGTGCATCGTCACCGAGGAGCTCTCCCGCGGCTACATCGGGCTGGGCTCGCTCGGCACCCGTTCGGAGATCGCGGCCGAGCTGATCCGTCTCGGCGGCACCGAGGCGCAGAAGCAGAAATGGCTGCCGAAGCTGGCCTCGGGCGAGATCCTGCCCACCGCCGTCTTCACCGAGCCCGGCACCGGCTCCGATCTGGGCTCGCTCAAGACGCGCGCGGTCAAGGAAGGCGACCAGTACCGCATCACCGGCAACAAGACCTGGATCACCCATGCCGCGCGCTCGGACCTGATGACGCTGCTGGCGCGCACCGACCCCAACAGCCCCGATTGGCGCGGGCTCTCGATGTTCCTCGCCGAGAAGCCGCGCGGCACGGATCTCGAACCTTTCCCCGCCGACGGCATGACCGGCGGCGAGATCCCGGTGCTGGGTTATCGCGGCATGAAGGAATATGAGCTGGGCTTCGATCGCTTCGCGGTCAAAACCGAGAACCTCCTCGGCGGCGTCGAGGGCCAGGGGTTCAAGCAGCTCATGGCGACCTTCGAATCCGCCCGCGTCCAGACCGCGGCGCGCGCGGTCGGCGTGGCGCAATGCGCGATGGAGCTGGGGCTCGATTATGCCAAAGGCCGCATCCAGTTCGGCAAGCCGATCCTGGAGTTCCCGCGCGTCGCCACCAAGCTCGCCTGGATGGCGGTCGAGACCATGTTCGCGCGCCAGCTCACCTGGTATGCCGCGCGCCAGAAGGACAGCGACCGGCGCTGCGACATCGAGGCCGGCATGGCGAAGCTGCTCGCCGCGCGCGTCGCCTGGGGCAATGCCGACAACGCGCTGCAGATCCATGGCGGCAACGGCTATGCCCAGGAATATGCGATCAGCCGCGTGCTCTGCGATGCGCGCATCCTCAACATCTTCGAGGGTGCGGCCGAGATCCAGGCCCAGGTGATCGCGCGCGGGCTGCTCAGCGGCCGGAACTAGAACAGCCCGCGCGAAGACGAAGCCTCGCTCTCACCGCGACTTGGCGCAGACCAGATTGGGCTCCGGCGCCAGGTCCGTCTGGCAGCGCTGGATCGTGCCCGTGGTCGTGTCGATCACCCAGAGCTCGGCCAGTTGCGGCTCACCGTCGATCTCATGCGAGGCGATGCGATAGCGCTGCTTGCCTTCCTCGCCCTTGCCCCACATTTCGCTTTCGGTCTTGCAGGCGGCTTTCGTCGCCGTGCAGGCCGAGACCGCGCCGCTGGTGGTGTCGAGGCTCCAGAGGATGCTGTCCCTCGCCTTGGCGCTTGCGTCCGCAACCCGTGCGCGATCCTCCACCACCTCGAAGCGCCCGAGCATGCCGGCCTGCGCCGGCAAGGCCGCCAGAACGCCGAGCGCCATCAACAAGGCCATCGAAATCTTGTTCATAAAACACACTCCTAAAAGTTGTATAAAACTAATAATAATCTATCATAGATTATTCGCAATGCAAGCCCCTCGCCGGCGGAGCGGCTTTGCGCGCCCGATCGCATCGATTGCCGGAAACGACGGGCCACGGTAGGAATCGGACCGCCCGGGATCGGCCCGGCTCAGGCAGACCCCGATGCCAACCCCCATCGATTTCTACTTCTCGATCGACAGCCGCTATTCCTATTTGGCGGCGACGCAGATACCGCTGATCGAGCGCGAGTTCGGCGCGCAGTTCCGCTGGCACCCGCTGGGGCTGTCGGCCCTGCTCACGGCGCGCGGTGCCACGCCCTTCAGCAGCGGCCTGCGCGTGTCCGGTCAGTATGAGCATGACTATCGCGACATCGACACCGGCCGCTGGGCATCGTTCTACGGCGTCAAGATCGTCACGCCGGATTGGAGCAAGGGCGACTGGACCCGCATCAATCGCGCGGCCGTGTCGGCGGCGGTTGCCGGATGCTGCCCCGCCTTCGTGACGGCGCTCTATGACGCGATCATGGTGCAAGGTCCCGTTCCCGGAGACGATGCCGCGATCGCCCGCATCGCCGACAAGGCCGGCCTCGACGGCGCGCGCATCGCCGCCGGCATCGACGCGCCCGCGACCGACAGGCTCCACAGCGACACGATCGAGGCCGCGCGCCAGGCCGGGGTCTTCGGCGTGCCGAGCTTCGTCGTCGAGGGCCAGATGTTCTGGGGCAACGACCGGATCCTGCTGCTGAAGCATTTTCTGAAGCAGCGGAAGCGCTGAGCGCCACGACCTCCGGCCCGCGAAACGCCCCTGCTTTCTCCCTCGCCGCCAGCCCGATCGCGTCCTATATTCCGCCCATGCGTGGATTTCTCTTCGTCCTTCTCCTGATCGCGATGTTCGGCACGCTGGCGGTGCTGTTCGTCGGGCTGTTCGCCATGGCGCGCGGCGGCGATTTCAACAAGCGCCACGGCAACAAGCTCATGCGCCTGCGGGTGATGATGCAGGGTCTCGCGATCCTGATCTTCTTCGCCCTGATGCTGGCGATGCGCGACTGACGTAAGAGGACCATGGTCAAGCTCACGCGCATCTACACCAAGGGCGGCGACAAGGGCGAGACCTCGCTGGGCTCGGGCGCCCGCGTCGCCAAGCATGACCGGCGCGTCGAGGCCTATGGCACGGTTGACGAGGCCAACGCCACGATCGGGCTGGCGCGGCTCCATACCAAGGGCAAGACCGACCAGATGCTGGAGCGGATCCAGAACGATTTGTTCGATCTGGGCGCCGATCTCTGCGTGCCGGAGGAGAAGCGGCCTGGTGAGGACAAGAGGGGCAAAGGCAAGAGCAGCGCCGGCGCCTTGCGCATCGACGCGGCCCAGACCCTGCGGCTCGAGCGCGAGATCGACGCCATGAACTCCCATCTGGCGCCGCTCAACTCCTTCATCCTGCCGGGCGGGAGTGCCGCTTCCGCCTATCTCCATCTCGCCCGCACCGTGGTCCGGCGCGCCGAGCGGGTCATGACGGCCCTGGCCGAGGCCGAGGCCGTCAATCCGGAAGCGGTGCGCTATATCAACCGGCTCTCCGACCATCTCTTCGTGCTGGCGCGCTGGCTCAACCGCAAGGGCAAGGCCGACCTTCTCTGGGTGCCCGGCGCCAACCGCTAGCCGGGCCCGGGGCTCAGACCCCGGAAATCGCCTGGAAAAGCTGGCCCGGCGGGCCGTTTTGACGCGGGCCCGAGCGACAGAAAGTTGCGGCCGGGCGCGTTGACAGGCTCATACCCTGTCCTTATTGTGCGCTGCGAAATAAAGCGGGGTCGGCCTCGCGGGGCAGCTCGGGGGCGCCGCGGCCGGCCTTTTTCAACAGACAAATTCGGAGCCAGATCCAGAGATGAAGGTACTGGTCGCGGTCAAGCGCGTGATCGACGCCAATGTGAAGGTGCGGGTGAAGGCCGATGGCACCGGGGTCGAGACGGCCAATGTGAAGATGGCCATGAATCCCTTCTGCGAGATCGCCGTCGAAGAGGCGGTGCGCATGAAGGAAGCCGGCACGGCGACCGAGATCGTGGCCGTGGCCTGCGGTCCCGCGAGCTCGCAGGAGACGATCCGCACCGCGCTCGCCATGGGCGCCGACCGCGGCATCCATGTGCAGACCGATGTCGAGCTGCAGCCGCTCGCGGTCGCCAAGCTGCTCAAGGCCGTGATCGAGAAGGAACAGCCGCGCATCGTCATCCTCGGCAAGCAGGCGATCGACGACGATTCCAACCAGACCGGCCAGATGCTGGCGGGCCTCTTGGGCTGGCCGCAGGGCACCTTCGCCTCCAAGCTGACGATCGAAGGCGACAAGCTGCGGGTGAAGCGCGAGGTCGATGGCGGCCTTGAGACCGAGATCGTGACTCTGCCGACGATCGTGACGACCGATCTGCGGCTCAACGAGCCGCGCTACGCCTCGCTGCCCAACATCATGAAGGCGAAGAAGAAGCCGATCGAGGCGGTGACGCCGGAAGCGCTGGGCGTCGATCCCTCGCCGCGCCTCAAGACCCTCAAGGTGGTCGAGCCGGTCAAGCGCAAATCCGGCGCCAAGGTGAAGTCCGTTGCGGAGCTGGTCGACAAGCTGCGCAACGAGGCCAAAGTCATCTGAGGCGGGGAACAAGACAATGACGATTCTGGTTCTGGCAGAGCATCACGACGGCGCCGTGCGCGACGGTTCGCTCCATGCCATCACCGCCGCGCAGAAGATCGGCGGCGACATCCATGTATTGATCGCGGGTCAGAATGCGAAGCTCGCCGCGGACGCCGCGGCGAAAATCGCCGGCGTCGGCAAGGTGCTGCTGGCCGACGATGCGGTCTATGCCGCCATGCTGGCCGAGAACGTCGCCAAGCTGATCGTCGGCCTGGCGCCGAACTACAGCCATCTGCTGGCGACCGCCACCAGCGTCGGCAAGAACATCATGCCGCGCGTGGCGGCACTCCTCGACGTGGCACAGGTCTCCGAGATCATCTCGGTCGAATCGCCCGACACCTTCGTGCGGCCGATCTATGCCGGCAACGCGCTGGCGACGGTCCAGGCCACCGACAAGATCAAGGTCGTCACCGTCCGCGCGACAGGCTTCGACGCGGCCCCAGCCACCGGCGGCAGCGCCGCCGTCGAGACGGTCGCCTCGGCCGGCGATGCCGGGCTCTCGACCTTCGTGGGCTCCGAGCTCTCCAAGTCCGAGCGCCCCGAACTCACCTCGGCGCGCGTGATCGTCTCGGGCGGTCGCGGCATGCAGTCGGGCGATAATTTCAAGCTGCTCGAGGCGCTCGCCGACAAGCTCAACGCCGCCGTCGGCGCCAGCCGCGCCGCGGTCGATGCCGGCTATGTGCCCAACGACTACCAGGTCGGCCAGACCGGCAAGATCGTGGCGCCTGAACTCTATATCGCGGTCGGCATCTCGGGCGCGATCCAGCATCTCGCCGGCATGAAGGACAGCAAGGTCATCGTCGCCATCAACAAGGACGAGGACGCGCCGATCTTCCAGGTCGCGGATTACGGCCTGGTGGCGGACCTGTTCACGGCCGTGCCGGAGCTGACCGCAGAGCTCAGCAAGTAAGGAACCGCGCCGGCGGCGCGGCCCGTCCGGGGCCGCCCCAAGATGCCGGCGCCGGATGAAGGATGACTAAGAGATGATTCAGAAGATCGGCGTGATCGGCGCCGGGCAGATGGGCAATGGCATCGCCCATGTCTGCGCGCTCAATGGCTTCGACGTCGTGTTGTCCGATATCGAGGCGGGCCAGCTCGAGAAGGCCATGAAGTCGATCGAGCGGAACCTCGAGCGCCAGGTCCACTCCAAGCGCGACGACCATCGCATCACCGACGCGGAGAAGAAGGCCGCCCTGGGGCGCATCCATCCCTTCGTCGGGCTCGACCATTTCGGCGACCGCGATCTGGTGATCGAGGCCGCGACCGAGAAGGAAGAGGTCAAGGTCCAGATCCTCAAGGAGCTGTGCCCGGTCCTGAAGCCCGAGGCGATCGTCGCCACCAACACCTCGTCGATCTCGATCACGCGGCTCGCCGCGGTGACCGACCGGCCGGCCAAGTTCATGGGCATGCATTTCATGAACCCGGTGCCGCTGATGCAGCTGGTCGAGCTGATCCGCGGGCTCGCCACGGACGAAGAGACCTACCGGTCGATCAAGGAGCTGACCGAGAAACTCCACAAGACCGCGGCGCCCGCCGAGGATTTCCCGGCCTTCATCGTCAACCGCATCCTGCTGCCGATGATCAACGAGGCGGTTTACACGCTCTATGAGGGCGTCGGCACCGTCGAGGCGATCGACACCGCCATGAAGCTCGGCGCCAACCACCCGATGGGGCCGCTCGAGCTCGCCGACTTCATCGGCCTCGACACCTGCCTCGCCGTCATGCAGGTGCTCTATGACGGCCTCGCCGACAGCAAATACCGCCCCTGCCCGCTGCTGGTGAAATATGTCGAAGCCGGCTGGATCGGCAAGAAAGCCGGCCGCGGCTTCTACGACTACAGCGGCGAGAAGCCGATCCCGACGCGGTAGGCGGCCACCACTCGTCACCTCATTCCTTTCTTAGCCCCTCCTTTAATCTTTCCTCTCCACCCGCGTAGCGGGGGGAGAGGGCAGGGTGAGGGGGGCCCCGGCCAGGGCGAGTTCGACGATCCGGAGGACGCCCTCCAGATTCGTCATCACATCGTTGTTCCAGAATCGAAGAACGCGATAGCCCTGCTCCTCCAGATAGCGGGTGCGGGCGGCATCCGCGCTGACCGTTTCCGAATGCTGGCCACCATCGAGCTCGACGATCAGGCGGGCCGAGATACAGAGGAAGTCGGCAACATAAGGACCGACGGGAACTTGGCGACGGAACTTGGCACCCGCCAGCTGGCGCGATTTCACGGAATGCCAAAAGCGCCATTCGACGGGCGTCAGGTTGCGGCGAAGCAGCTTGGCGAATTCCCGGCTCATCGGCGTCGCTTCGAGACCCCCCTCACCCTGCCCTCTCCCCCCGCTTCGCGGGTGGAGAGGAAAGAAACAAGGACAGCGCCCGCGCCACCCTCTAAGTCGCGCTGCTCGTCGATCCCGAGGGCTGCCCTCCGGGGGCGTCCTTTTCGATGAAGTAGTGCATCAGGGCCAGCGCCTCGGGGCTGTCCCAGACGGCGGGGCCGACCATGAGGCCGACGATGTTGCCGTTGCGGTCGATCACCATCGAGGTCGGCAGGGCCGGAACCTTCAGCGCATTCGGCAGGGCGTTGGCCTGGTCCAGATAGATGTCGAGATGCTGGATGCCGAGCTGCTGGTAGAAATGGCGCACCGGCGTGATCCCGCCCTCGTCGAGCGAGAGGGCCAGCACCGTGAAATCGGCGCCGCCGAGCTGGGCCTGGAGCCGGTCGATCGAAGGCATCTCTTCGCGGCAGGGCCCGCACCAGGTGGCCCAGAAATTGAGCAGCACCACGCGGCCCTTGAACTGGTCCATCGTCACGGGCTGCTGGTTGGCGTCGAGGAAGCTCGCCCGCGGCACTGGCCGGGGCGGATCGATCAGGGTAAAGTCCGCGAGCGAACCGCCGAGCGGCGGGCCCGCATTCCCGCCCGCGGCGGCGCCCGGCAGCCCGAGCGCGGCCCCCAGCAGGATGAGGCCGCCCGCCGTTCCGGTCAGCAGCCGGCGCCGCTCTCGATCGATCATCTCCACACTTCAACTCCGATGACTGTGAAATCCAACCGCGACACCCCGGCCGCGCCCCGCGGCAACAGCGAGAAGAAAAGCAGCTCCAACACCATGTGGGGCGGCCGCTTCGCTGGCGGGCCGGCCGAGATCATGGAGCGCATCAACGCCTCCATCGATTTCGATCGCCGCCTCTATGCCGAGGACATCGAGGGCTCGCTGGCCCATGCCGCCATGCTGGTCCGCCAGGGCATCGTCCGTCAAGAAGACGGCGCCGCGATCCAAAAGGGTTTGGAGCAAATTCGCCGCGAAATCGAGGCGGGCACCTTCACATTCTCTCGCGCGCTCGAGGACATTCACATGAATGTCGAGGCGCGGCTCAAGGAGATCATCGGCGCGCCCGCGGGCCGGCTCCACACGGCGCGCTCGCGCAACGACCAGATCGCGCTCGATTTCCGCCTCTGGGTACGGCGCGCGGTCGACGGCCTCGAGGTCGAGCTCAAGGATCTGACGGCAGCCCTGCTCGATCTGGCCGAGCCCCATGCCGGCACGATCATGCCGGGCTATACCCATCTGCAGCCGGCCCAGCCTGTGACCTTTGGTCACCATCTGATGGCCTATGTCGAGATGATCCAGCGCGACCGCGGCCGCCTCGTCGATTGCCGCCGGCGCATGAACGAAAATCCATTGGGCGCGGCGGCGCTCGCCGGCACCTCCTTCCCGATCGATCGCGACCAGACCTCGAAGGCGCTCGGCTTCGACCGGCCGATGGCGAACTCGCTCGATGCCGTCTCCGACCGCGACTATGCGCTGGAATATCTGGCGGCGGGCTCGATCCTCGCGGTGCATCTTTCGCGCCTCGCCGAGGAGATCGTGCTCTGGACCTCCGACGGCTTCCGTTTCGTGCGGCTCTCCGACGCCTTCTCCACCGGCAGCTCGATCATGCCGCAGAAGCGCAATCCCGACGCGGCCGAGCTGGTGCGCGGCAAGACCGGACGCATCATCGGCGCGCTCCAGGCGCTGCTGATCATGATGAAGGGCCTGCCCCTCACCTACGGCAAGGACATGCAGGAGGACAAGGAGCCGACCTTCGAGGCGACCGACAGCCTCGCCTTGTGCGTGGCCGCCATGACCGGCATGGTGCGCGACATGACGCCCGATGCCGCCGCCATGGCGCGCGCCACCAGGAACGGCCATCTGACCGCGACCGATCTCGCGGACGGGCTGGTGCGCATGTTGGGCGTGCCCTTCCGCGAGGCGCATGAGATCACCGGGCGCATCGTGCGCCTGGCCGACGAGAAAGGGGCCGCCCTATGGGACCTGCCTCTGTCGGCGCTCCAGAGCGTCGAGCCGCGCATCACGGCCGAGCTGCAGAACGTCCTCAGCGTCGAGAACTCGGTCGCGAGCCGCACCAGCTTCGGCGGCACGGCCCCCGAGACGGTGCGCCAGGCGATCGCGCGCGCCCGGGAGCGCTATCTATGAGCCGCCTTCGCCTCGCCCTGCTGCTGGCCTTGCTGATGGCGCTGGCCTTGCCGCTCGCCGCCTGCGGCAAGAAGGGCCCGCCGGGCCTGCCGCCCGGCCAGACCGATCAATATCCCCGCCAATATCCGAGCCCCAACGAGCTATGAGCGTCTTTGCCTATCGCCAGGGCGAGCTTCACGCCGAGGCACTCCCCGTCTCGCGCCTTGCGGCCCAGGTCGGCACGCCCTTCTTCTGCTATTCGCACGCGGCGCTCGCCAGCGCCTATGACGAGTTTGCCGCCGCCATCGCCGGACTGCCGGCGATGATCTGCTTCGCGCTCAAGGCCAATTCCAATCTCGCGGTGATCGCGACCTTCGCGCAGCGCGGCGCCGGGGCCGACGTGGTCTCCGAAGGCGAGTTGCGCCAGGCACTGGCGGCGGGCGTGCCGGCGCAGAAGATCATTTTCTCCGGCGTCGGCAAGACCGCGTCCGAGATGAAGTTCGCGCTGGAGACCGGGATCCGCCAGATCAATGTCGAATCGTTGCCGGAGCTGCGGCTGCTGGACCAGGTCGCGCGCGGGCTCGGGCGCAGGGCCACCGTCTGCTTGCGCATCAATCCCGACGTCGATGCCCGGACCCATGCCAAGATCTCGACCGGCAAGGCCGAGAACAAGTTCGGCATCGAGCTCGGCCATGTGCAGGCGGCCTATCAGGAAGCCTCCGGCCTCGCCGGCATCGATGTGCGCGGGCTCGCCCTCCATATCGGCTCGCAATTGACCGACCTCGAGCCTTATCGCGCGGCCTTCCGGCGCGTGGCCGAGATCACGGCCGAGCTGCGTGGGCTTGGGCTCACCGTCGACCGGCTCGATCTTGGCGGCGGCATCGGCATCGCCTATCGCGGCGAGACGCCACCCGCGATCGCCGATTATGTCCGCGTGGTGCGCGAGACGGTGGGATCGCTCAAGACCGAGCTCGCCTTCGAGCCCGGCCGCTGGCTGGTCGGCAATGCCGGCATCCTGGTATCGCGCGTGCTGTTCGTGAAGCCCGGCGCCAGCCGCGATTTCGTGATCATCGACGCCGCCATGAACGATCTGATCCGCCCCGCCCTCTATGACGCCTATCACGCGATCCTGCCGGTGACGGAGCCCGCCTCCGACGCGCCGGTGAAGCGCTTCGACGTGGTGGGCCCGATCTGCGAGAGCGGGGACCGGTTCGCCGAGCAGCGGCCCCTGCCCCCGCTCCAGGACGGCGATCTGGTCGCGATCTGCCAGGCCGGGGCCTACAGCGCGGTCATGGCGTCGGGTTACAACAGCCGGCTCGCGGCGCCCGAGATCCTGGTCCATGGCGATGCCTTTGACATCGTGCGGGCGCGGCCCGACTATCAATCCATCCTGGCGCGCGACCATATCCCGGACTGGCTCGGAGCCGGTTCCGGGCGGCCCAGCCAGGCGAAAGGCGCACGCGGCGCCGCGGAATAGCCTCAAAGAACCTCCAGCGTTGGAGCTTCAGGGGCTGGCCGGGCCCCCTCCTGAAGGGGCAACCCTCCCGCGGAATGCCTGGCCCTTCCGGGAATGCCAAGGAGGCGTTGGCGATGGCCGAGCAGGTTGGCTCGACCCCGATGGCAACGAAGGCGATCGAGCGGCGGCTCCGGGCGCGGCTCGGGCCCTGGCTGCTGCTGGCGCGCCTCGGCCTCTTCTGGGAGCGGCTCTGGCCTGCCATCTGGCCGGCGGTCGGTATCGCCGGCCTGTTCCTCGTCCTGGCCCTGCTCGATCTCCCGACCCGCCTGCCGCCCTGGCTCCACGCCCTGCTGCTGGCGGCCTTCGCCGGCGCCATCGGCTTCGCCCTCTGGCGCGGCTTGCGGCGCTTCAGCGTGCCCAGCGAGGCCGAGGCGCGCCGCCGGCTCGAGCTCGACAGCGACCTTTCCCATCGCCCCCTGACGCTGCTGATCGAGCCCCTGGTAGCCGGACTGGGGCAACCCGAGGCCGAGGCGCTCTGGTCGCTGCACCGGACCCGCCTGCTGGCGGCCATCGGCCGGCTGCGGCTGAAGCTGCCGCGCCCCGGATTGGCCGCGCGCGATCCCTGGGGTCTGCGGGTGGCGCTGGGCCTCTTCCTCGTGATCGGGCTGGTCGCGGCCGGGTCCGACAGCCTGACCCGCGTCAAGCAGGCCCTGATCCCGGGATTGACCGCCGGTCCTCCGGCCGAGCCGCCCGGTTATGACATCTGGATCACGCCGCCCGCCTATACCGGCCTGGCGCCGATCCTGCTCTCCTCCTCGACGCCGATGCCGACCGAGAATGCCGCGGCACCCGCGACCGACGGCAGCGCGACCGCGACCGACAACGCCGCAGCACCCAAGCCGCTGGCGATCGCCGAGAACAGCGTCGTGCTGGCCCAGGTCGAGAACAGCCCGCAGCAGCCGAGCCTGGCGCTGGGCGAGGAGACCCGGACGCTCGAGCCGCTGGCGCAGAAGAGCTGGCGCCTCGAGGACGGCCATCTCGTCACCGGCGACCGGCTGGTGCTGAAGATCGGCAATCGCGAGCTGGCGCAATGGCCGATCACCATCATCCCCGACAAGCCGCCGACGGTGGCCTTCACCGCCGACCCGGCCCAGACCGAGCGCGGCGTGCTCAAGCTCAGCTACACCGCCAGCGACGATTACGGCGTCGAGCATGTGACGGCGAAGATCACGCCCCTGGGCGATGCCGCCAGCGCCGCCCCGATCGAGCTCGATCTGCCGGTGCCCGGCAGCGGCCTGCGCCAGACGCGCGCCGAGAGCTATCACGACCTCACCGCCAACCCGCTGGCGGGCAGCCCGGTGATGCTGACGCTCGCCGCGCGCGACGCGACCGACCAGGTCGGCCATAGCGAGACCCGGAATATCACCTTGCCGGAGCGGCCGTTCCATCATCCGGTGGCGCGCGCCATCATCGCGCTCCGCAAGATCCTGGCGCTCGAACCCGACAAGCGGAAGGCCTTGGTCTATGCCTTCGACAAGCTCGGGTCGGACACCGAGGCCTACAACAACGACGTGGTGGTGATGCTGGCGCTCTCCAGCGTCTCGGCGCGGCTGCGCTATGACCGCAATCTCGACAGCGCGCTCCCGAACCTGCTGCAGCTCTTGTGGGACACGGCCTTGCGGATCGAGGAAGGCGAGAGCGCGGTCGCGATGCAGCGCCTGCGCGACGCGCAGGACGCGTTGCAGCGCGCGCTCGATCAGGGGGCCAGCGACGAGGAGCTGGCGAAGCTGGTCGAAGAGCTGCGCCAGGCGATGAACCAGTTCCTCGACGCGCTCATGGAAAAGATGAAGCGCGACCTCGCCGAGGGCAAGAACATGCAGCCGGTCGATCCCGACAAGCTGTCGCTCGGCCGCGACGATCTCGAGCATATGCTCGACCAGGCGCAGCAGATGGCCGAGGCCGGCGCCAAGGACGCGGCGCGCAACATGCTCTCGAAGCTGCGCGAGATGCTGGAGAACCTCCAGGCCGATCCCTTCGCGGGCCAGCCGCAGGAAGGCGAGAACGAGGCGCTGCAGATGATGCAGAAGCTGCAGGGCCTGGCGCAGAAGCAGCAGGAGCTGCTCGACCGCAGCTTCCGTGATCAGCAGCGCGTGGAGCAGGGCGGCTCGCCGCAGGAGATGCAGGGCGCGTCCAACGATCAGGAGGCGTTGCGCCAGGGCCTCGGCGAGGTGATGCGCAGCTTCGGCGACATGACGGGCAATATCCCCGGGTCGCTCGGCAAAGCCGAACGCGCCATGAAGGATGCCGTCGGCGCGCTCGACAACAGCGATCCCGGCGCCGCCAACCAGGCCCAGGCGGAGGCGCTCGATCAGCTCATGCAGAGCCAGCAACAGATGCTGAAGGCGCTGGCGGAACGTTTCGGCAGTCGACCGGGTGCCGCACCCCGCGATCAGCTGCTGAGCCAGCAGCCCGATCCCGGCCAGCGCCAGCAGGAAGGCACCGGCATGATCGACACCGGCGACGTCAAGCTGCCGGAAGCCGCCGATCTCCAGCGCGCGCGCCAGATCCTCGACGAGCTGCGCCGCCGCTCATCGGAACAATTCCGCCCCAAGGTCGAGCGCGACTATCTGCAGCGGCTGCTGGATCGGTTCTGAGAACTCACTCTAATTCTTTCCTCTCCCCCATTTCGTGGGGGAGAGATGCTATGGGGTGGGCGGCGAAGTGATGCACCATTGGTGTTGCAAAACCAACCGATGGAGCGCGTCCCTTGCCAAGAATGAATGACCTGAGCCGATCCCTCACCGCCCTGAACCAGGATAGCACGCTGATTGCGGTTATCGAGATGGGGCTGAAGAGCTGGCTGGTGGGGGCAATTCTGCCCGGTGTTGATCGCCG